>NZ_RXFZ02000022.1:0-10423 GCF_044714365.1 Spiroplasma sp. hy2 | reverse complement strand
TATTATTTTTTTCATTAATTATTTACCTCCATATATTAAAAATATACCTAATTTTAGGTATATTTTATAAATATCAAGAGTTTTCGACAAAATTAAAGAAATTATTTATAACTCTTTATTACTTTTTTTCGTTAACTGTAAATTAAATGGCGGAACAGGAGAGACTCGAACTCTCGCGCCGGTTACCCGACCTAACACCTTAGCAGGGTGCCCTCTTCACCAACTTGAGTACTGTTCCGTGGTGATACCCTATATATTATACAAAAGATATCATTTTAAACAAGAGAAAAAGATTATTTTTTCAACCTATCCAATTAAAATATTTTCTTCAACATAACTGTATTCTTTTTCACTACTTCCACGAATTGAAACTAATAACGTTGAAGAAACTCCTAATTGCCCAATAAACATTAATAGAATCAATATTAAAGTACTTAAAATACCAATGTTATATAGTTCGGTAAAATTTAAAGTACTTAATCCTGTTGTTCCAAATGCACTACAAATTGTAAAAAAAGTATTTAAAACATCAAGATGAGGATTTTCAGCACTAATACAGATAATGGCAATCGCAATTAAACCTCCTGAAATAACAGTAACTCCTAACGCTCGTTTTACTGTTTCATTTGGGATTTTCCGTTTAAAAGCATTAACACTATTATTATTCCGAATAATAGACCAAATTGTAATGATAATAACAGCTAAGGTTGTTGTTCGAATCCCCCCTGAGGTAGAAGAAGGCGCTGATCCAATAAACATCATAATTGACATCACTATTCGTGATCCTGGTAAAAAGTTACTCATTTCAACTGTTGAATAACCTGCATTTCTGGTTGACATTGTATTAAAGAAAATATTCATAAAACCATTTCAATTTGATTTTGAATTTCGTAAAATACTTTCCATATGCTGAGCAGTTTCAGGATGGATTGTATTAATATTCGTAAATTCAATTAATCAAACACTAAAAACACCAATAATTGATAAACCAATATAAGTAATTAAATTAATTTTAGTAAATAAGGTAAATTTAACATGTTCTTTTCGTCGTCAGGCTACAAATTTTCGTTTTAAATCGTAAAAAGTTGGAAAACCTAAACCACCAATAATAAATTGGAATAAAAACACAAATTGAATAAAATAATTAGTATTATAAGGCATTAATGATGAATTACCAATAATATCAAACCCAGCATTATTAATTGATGAAATTGAGTGGAAAACACCGCTTCATAAACTTCGTCAAAAATTATGATAAGTAACATTATCAATCATGAATTTTCCTTCTACTGATAACGGTGAAAAATAAAAATTACAAAATAATAAAATTGCCCCAAAACATTCCAAAATAATTAAAAAAATAAAACTATTTTTAATTAAATCCATTGTATGCCCAAAGTTACTACTTCCTCGTTCACCTTGCACTAGCATTTTATCCTTAATTGAAATTCGACGCCCTAATCATACAAAAATCATAATTTTAAAAGTAGCAATTCCAAAACCACCTGTTTGAATTAAAATTAAAATTACCAATTGTCCCCAAAAAGTATAATCCGCTGCAGGATTACTAATTGTAATTCCAGTATCAGAAAAAGCACTAGCAGCAGTAAATAAACCAATTAAATAATTTCACGCAAAAGTAACTAAAGGGTTTAAAATTTTACCTTTTCCATCAAGAATCATCCGTTCTCCGCCATGAACAAAACCTGGAATTGATAACAGTAGTCCGCCTAAAAGAACAATTAAAATATAAACTAAAAATAATCTTCCCGATATTTTTGAGAAGGGTAACCAATGACGACGCCGTGTTAATGGTGCAGTTGGGTCATTATTACGTTGTCGTTTATTATCATTTTTTCTTTTAAAAATATTTTTGAAATATAATTGAAAAAAAACCATTTGTGTCCCTCTTTCATTAATATTATTATATACTACAAGTTAGTAATTATTGCTAATAATAAAAAAAATAGTATAATTAAAAGTGCAATAAGGGGGAAAAGGAATGGCAAGAAGAAAAAGTTTTGCAATTATTGGACTAAATAATTTTGGACGTTCAATAATTGAAACACTAATTGCGAGAAAACAACACATTATGGTCTTTGATATTGACCAAACTAAGGTTAATAATATGATTGCTAGTTATGAACAAGTTGATGGCGTAGCATTAGACGCAACAGTTAAAACAAATCTAATTGAGCAAGGACTAGACGAGTATGATACTGTCATTATCACAATCGCAAGTAATATTGAAGCTAGTATTTTAACAATTATTGGATTACAAGACCTTGGAATTACTAATATTATTGCGAAAGTAAAAGATATCCGTCATGCACGAATTCTAAAAGCATTAGGAATTAATAATATTATCCAACCCGATACAATGGCCGGAAGTATTACGGCAACTAAAGCAATGTTTGATATTGACATTGAAATGCAAACTGTTGATGAAAATTATGCATCATTAATTATTCAGGTGACTGATCCAAATATTGAAGGACAAACATTATCAGAATTACGTTTTATTAATAATAAAGATTATAATATTGTTTATGTTAAACGTAAAGGCCGTGTTATTTTACCCGGAGATGTTGAAACAATTAAATTAGATGATGAATTATTATTTATTGCTAAAATTAGTGCAATTAATGATTTAACAATTAAATTACAAAAAATTGATCAAGAATATGAAAAAGATGGTAAGTAACCATCTTTTTTTTATTTCCCTTGTTTCGCTGTAATTAATTCAATAACTACTTGTTGGCCAATTTCTGGGGCAACTTGTCCTTTTGTTAATTTCATTAATTCACCCATAAAAAACTTAATTACTCGTTCTGGCCGTTGCTCATATTGTTCTAGCATTGCTATATTAGCATTAAAAACTGGCTCAATAATTGTTTTAATTTCAACTGGGTCACTAATTTGTTTTAATCCTAATTCAGCAACAATTTTCGTTGGAGCACAATCTTCATTTAAAATTCGTTGTAACACTGTTTTGGCTTGTTTATTTGAAATTATATTTTGATTAATTAACATAATCATTTCAACTAAATTTTGTGGTGTTAATGCTGTTTCACTTATTGTTAATCCTTTTTGATTTAAATAAGCACTAATATCACCAATTAAATAATGAGCAATCATTTCATAATGTGGTGATAACTTAATTGCTGCTTCAAAAAAATTCATTAAGGCATAATCTTGTAAAATAATTTCAATATTAGCTGGTTTTAAATTTAATTTTGATAAATAACGTTTACGTTTGACAGCTGGTAATTCTGGCATATTTTTAAGAACTTTTGTCATTCAATTTGGATCTAATTTAATTGGAAAAATATTTGGTTCAGAAAAATATTTATAATCAATAGCATCAGTTTTATGACGCATTAAAACCGTTGTTTTTGTTTTTTCATCAAATCGGCGTGTTTCTTGTTCAATTTTTTTTCCCATTAATAAAAGTTCACTTTGTCTTGTAATTTCATATTCAATTGCCTTTTCAGTATTTGCAATTGAATTAAGATTTTTTAATTCAACCTTATCACCAAATGTTTTCACACCAATTGGACGTAACGAAATGTTAACATCGCATCGTAATGAACCTTCATTCATTTTAGCATCACTAACTTTGGTATAAACTAAAATTTCACGTAAAGTTTCTAAATATTGACGAACTTGAAACGCTGACCGTAATACAGGGCGAGTTACAATTTCAATTAAACCAATTCCAGCACGATTATAATCTAATAACGTTTGGTCTTCTTCATGCAACTGTTTAGCAGTATCTTCTTCAATATGCAGACGTTCAATTTCTACTTTAAAAGGTTTATTATTCTCATCAATAATCGTTAAATATCCATTTTGACCAATTGGATAATATTGCTGCGTAATTTGGAAACCTTTTGCTAAATCAGGGTAATAATAATTTTTACGATCAAATTGAATGACTGGATCAATTGTCAAATTAAGTGCTTGGCAAGCAATTAACGCTAACTCAACTCCCTTTTTATTAACTGTTGGCATTACTCCTGGATACCCAACATCCATTGGATTAACCATACTATTGGGTTTAGCCCCATAACTCACTGCGCCAGAAGAAAACATTTTTGTCTTTGTTTTTAATTCAACGTGATTTTCAATTCCAATTACTACCTCAAAATTAATCATGATTGTTCCCCCTTTCTGGTGCCACTTTATTTTTAATTCCAACAATCTCTTCAATTAATAAACTAGCATTAAAGACCTTTTGGTCAGCAAAAGGAGCAGCATTAACATTTATTCCAATTGGCATTTTATCAACAAAAGCAAGTGGAACAGTTAATGATGGATTACCCATTAAATTACCTAATACTAATAAATCATCAACATAATTTTCTAGTTCTGCCTCTGTTAAAATTTGATCTTTAATAATAGTAGTAATTTTTGGAGCAATCGTTGATGCAGCTGGTAATAATAAAAAGTCATATTTTGCAAAAACAGTAGTTAAAGCATTGACAATTAAACGTCGTACTCGTTTTGCTTTTAAAAATAATAATGTTTGGTTATTTTTTGTTAAAGTGTATGAACCAATAACATAACGACGTTTAACAACATGACCAAAACCATTAGTTCGTGAATTCATCATTACTTCTTGATAAGTGTCCCCATCAACTCGTGTTCCATAATTAATTCCATCCAACATTGAATGACTACTTACTGCTTCGGTAAAAGAAATCACCATATAAACTGGCATTAATGCTTTTAGTAAATCTTCTGGAAAATCAATTGCTGTAACACTAATCTCGCGGGCTGTTAATTCATCATATAAATGATCAAAATAAATTCTAATTTCATCTGGAAGAATCGCATGCGCATTTTTTAAATAAGCAAATTTTTGTTCTTTGATTTTTTCTGATGATAAATTTTTAAAATAACCTTGTTCCTTACTCTTTAATGAGGTTGCATCCTTGTGATCTTCTTGTGCTAAATAATCAAAAACAATTGCACTGTCTTCAACAGTTCGAGTAAAATATCCAACCGTATCTAATGATGGCGCATAAGGAAAAACACCATACCGTGAAATTAAACCATAAGTTGGTTTAAAACCAACAACACCACAATAACCTGCTGGTTTTCGTACTGAATCACCTGTATCTGTTCCTAATGCAAATGGAACAACACCAGCTGCAACTAAAGCTGCTGAGCCAGATGATGAGCCACCAGTAATCCGGCTTAAATCTCAAGGATTTAAAACATCTCCTGTTAAGGCATATAAACCATGCCCACCCATTCCTAACTCATCCAAAGCTGCTTTTCCTAATAAAATACTATTGTTTTCTTTCAAAATATTAGTTACTGTTGATTCATAATTTGGAATAAAATTTTCTAAAATTTTTGAACTCGCCGTTGTCTTAATTCCTTTTGTTGCAAAATTATCTTTTGCAAAATATGGTAAGGCAAATAAATAATTATTTTTAGGAACAACAAGGTGGTCTAATTTAGCTGCCAAAGCTGTGGCTTCTGTTTTTAATTCTATCACTGTTGCATTTAAAACCTGATATTTGTCTAAATTAGTAAAAGCATTCTTAACTATTTGCGATGGAGTAATTTTTTTAGCAACTAAAAGATGATGTAATTCTTTGATTGAATAAGCTGCCATTCTATTTAACCACCTTATTAATTACAATATAATCATCTATTTTTTTTGGTGCTGCCGCTAAAATTTCAGCTTGCGGAGCAACATCAATCTCATCATCCTCACGCAAATAGTCAACTGTTAAATCAAATGGAAAATGCATTGAATGAACATTAGTTGTATCAATTTTTTGTACTAAATCCATTTGTTTTAAAATAACATCAAATTCTTGACTTAAATTAGTTAGTTCCTCATCTTGTAAATCTAGCATAATATCATGTGCTAACATTTGTAACACTTCTTTTGTAATTCGTGCCATCTTATCCCTCCTTATTTAATAATTGTTGAAATTCTTCTTCATTAATAATTTTAACATTTAATTTTTGTGCTTTTACTAATTTATTACCAGCATCAGCCCCTGCCAGTAAATACGTGGTTTTTGCACTAACACTTTCAGAAATTTGCCCACCATAACTTTCAATTAACTCTTTAAAATATTCTCGTGGTTTTGATAAAACTCCGGTAATCACAAACCGATAATTTTCAAACTTCTGTGCTAAATGCTGATTAGTAGCATAATACTCCATTTTAACCCCCTTTTGGCGTAGTAAGGCAAGTTCTTGTTGATTAGCTGGAATTGCAAAATAATCAACAACACTAGCTGCTACAATTGGACCAATATCATTAATAATTGATAATTGTTCAATATCCATGGCGGCTAAATTAGCAATTGTTTTAAATTGTCGTGCTAATAATTTTGCTGTTTTTTGACCAACATGTCGAATTCCTAATGCAAACAATAATCGCTCTAAGGAATTATTTTTTGAATTATTAATTGAAGCAATCATATTTTCAAATGATTTTTCACCAAAATTTTCTAATTCAATAATTTTCGCTCGGTATTGCTCTAATTGATATAAATCAATAAAACTTTTTAAATATCCTAATTTAAATAATCGTTCAATAATTTTTTCACTAATTCCTTCAATATTCATCGCATTTCGTGAACAATAATGTTCTAACCCCCGAGTAATTTTTTTAGGACAAACAGAATTAATACAATACTGGTCAACCTCACCTTCAACACGTTCTAATAAAGAATTACATTCTGGACAATGCGTTGCCTCATGTCATTTTTGAGCATTTTTTTGGCGACAAGCTACAACATAATTAATCACTTCCGGAATAATATCCCCCGCTTTTTTAACTTGAACATTATCACCAATCCGAATATCACGCTCAGTAATAAAATCAGCATTATGTAATGTTGCTGCTCGTACAATTGTTCCTGCAATACGAACTGGCTCAAGAACAGCATTATAAGTAATCCGTCCTGTTCTTCCAACAGAAGGAAAAATATTAAGCAATTTTGTAACCACAACTTCTGCTGGAAATTTATAAGCTATTGCTCATTTTGGATTTTTAGCAGTATAACTTATGCGATTATATAAATTTAAGTTATTAACTTTAATCACAATTCCATCAATTTCATAACCTAATTGATGACGTTTTGGTTCATACTCTTGAATATATGCTCACACTGCCGCAATATTTGAACAATAACGATACTCAGGATTTGTTTTAAATTTTAATTGTTCTAATCTTTGTAACGCTTCGTACTGTGATTGAATTCCATCCTGCAAAGCATTAACATAATAATATAAAAATGCATTTAACTTTCGTTTTGCAACAATTGTTGAATCTAATTGCCGTAAAGTTCCTGCTGCTGCATTTCGAGGATTAGCAAATTCAGATTCGCCATTTTTCGCACGTTCCTCATTTATCTTCTTAAATTCTTCAACTGATAAATAAACTTCACCCCGAACAGTTAAAGTTGGTTGGTCAATTCGAAGCGGAATTGATTTAATTTGTTTAATATTAATAGTAACATCTTCACCAGTAAGACCATCTCCACGAGTTGCCCCCATCACTAAAAGATGATTATCATAAACTAATGAAATTGATAATCCATCAATTTTTAATTCACAAGTATATTCAACCTCTGGCAAACCAGTCAATTCTTTAATTTGTTCATCAAAATGAATTAAATCATCATAATTAAATGCGTTTCCCAAACTTAACATTGGACTTGTATGAACATATTTATTAAACTTTTCGCTAACTTGACCAGAAACACGTTGCGTTGGAGAATCAATTGTAATTAATTCACTATATCGTTGTTCAATTGCAATTAATTCTTGCATTGCTCGATCATATTCTTGATCACTGACACTAGGATTATCATTCACATAATATTCATAACTTCATTGTTCTAACTGTTCTTTTAATACTAAACTACGTTTTTTTGCTTGTTCAAAAGTCATAATATCCTCCTTTATTTTATTATTTTTAGGTTCTTTTTATGATGCGGGGAAATTGGTGGTTTTTTAAAATGCCATTTTTTAAACGGTTTAATTTTCAATGCATAAACACTAATATTTAAGGCAACTAATAACGCAACAATAAAAACCGTAGCATTGTTTAACAAAGCCTGTTCATTAAAAATTAAAATTAAAAAACGCCCAACTAACGGATTAAAGAAAGTTACTGTTAAAATTGATAGCATATTAATTGGAGTTTTTGCAACAAAATTCGGAATTCGTTCAAAAAAGAATAATCAAATTAAAGCTAAACCTAAAAAGACAAAAGAAATAATTAAGAAGACAATATTTGTTCATGGTTCTCAACGCCCTAATTCTAACTGCACATATAAGGCTGATGCAATTGTTTCTAATGTTCAAAAATTTAAGTTATTTTCCCCCATTGCTAAAACAATGACTACTGAAATTAAAGTAAAAATAATTGGTACAACAAATAATAATTTTTTTTGCCCTAGGTACATCATTATTTCAATATCATGTACTCGTGAATAACTGCGATATAACAAAAATGATAAAATTATCATTAACAAAAATAATCCTAAAAAAATAAAAATTAGTAAAATATTTTTTATTTGTGCGTTGTAAAAGATAAAACATAATGTTGAAAATAAAGTAAACTTAACCATATCTTTTAAGAAATTAGTTTTATATTTTAACATACTAATTCATGTTGAAACATAAATAATAAATAACATAATATACGATGCATCTCATTCAAAGGTAATATAACTTGCAAAAATAATACCAATAATTCAAGGCATATTACTACTGCGGTATTCTTCATTTGTGTAAATTGTCATTAAAATAAAAGTGACAAAAAATAAACCAGTTAACATATTCTGTTGATGCCATGAATCATATCCAAAATAATAAATTAATAATTTTGAAGCAGATAAAACAAGAAGTGATAAAGTACCAATTAAAAAACGATTACTTTTTTTATTAGCAAAATTACTCAATAATGTTACAAAAATTGAAGCAAATAGCATTGCATCTAAAATATTTAATAAATTTCAAATAATATCACTTGGATCAATTCCAGTCATTACAAATCAAACTGAGACATTTGTAAACCAAGATAATGTTGCTAAAGCTTGAGCATTAGCAATCGTAACATTTGGATTTAATTTAAAAATAATATTATTATCAACTGAAGCAAAAAAATAAAAACTTAAAATATAACTATTAGTAATGTTTGAACCTGAAGGAGCAATAAAATAATTTTTAGCATAATATAATGCCATAAAAACACCAAATGCAACAAAAAAAATGGCGTGATTTCAATCTCATAAATTAATATTAAATCAATAACGAATAAATAATAACAAAAATAATGAATATAAAATATTAATTGATAATAATGAATAAACTAAAATAATATAACGTAAATTAGGAATAAATTCTAATGGAATTAGCAAAAAAGAAATAACAGCAAAATAAAAGAAAAAACCCATAATCATTCCAAAATAAATATTTTTAGTTCGAATTTTTAAAAATTCGGCTAAAATTGCCCCTGTTGAAGAAAAGACTCAGTAATAATATAAGAAAAAAACAATCGCAATTAAAACTATTTTTACCATTTGACCTTCTTCCTTTCTTAACAATTATAGCAAAAACACTCTAGAATATACTTTATAAACAAAAATAAAAGTGATTTCCATTTTATAAATCACTTATTAGTTAAAATTATTTCCTATTTAATAACAGCAATAATTTCTCCTTGTTTAACATTACCTGTTTTAACAATATTAATTGTCTTACCGCTCATTGTTTCTGGTGTAAAAACAATTGGCGTATCTAAACTTGGTACATTTTCAGCTTTTAAAACTGTTAAATCAACATTACATAATAAATCCCCTTGTTTAACATTATCATCTTGTTTTACTTGAATATCGAATCCTTTTCCATTTAATGAAACTGTATCCATTCCGATGTGTAATAACATTTCAACACCATTATTACTTTTGATTCCATAAGTATGACCTGTCGGAAAAACGGTAATTAATTTCCCAGCAATTAGAGCAATAAATTACCAGCACTTGGTTTAATTGCTAAACCCTCACCTAACATTTTTTGTGAAAATACTTCATCTTCAACTTTATCTAAAGCAATAACTTCACCATCTACAGGGGCAATTATTTCAAGTTCTTTTGGTTTTTTACTAAATAATCCCATCTTTTCTTCTCCTTTTTTCATTAAGCAGACAACTTTGTCATCTATCTTTAGTATACTATAAAATTATTAAATTTATTCTTTAATTTTGTCGAAAACTCTTGATGAAATAAAAAAAATCATCAATATGACAATTTGAAAACTAATTTTGTGTAAGATTATGATTTTGCTTTAAATTTTTTAAACGTTAAAATATAATACCGTTGATTGTTGGTTTGGTGTTAAACCTTTGTGTTGGTATTTTCATTTTCAGAGCTTTAAATAA
>NZ_RXFZ02000021.1:0-10536 GCF_044714365.1 Spiroplasma sp. hy2 | reverse complement strand
AGAMNTAATATTCCAAGGATGCAAGCCCCAAATAAAGAATTTTTAACACCAACTAATAAATGATATTTTTATGTTCGTGAAAATAATGATGGATATATAACAAAAAAAATTTATTTTGATGATAATTTTATGAATAGCAAAAATACAAATACACATTGACAACATTTAAAAAATGATTCAAATTTTATTTGAGATTATAATTTAGTTTATCGTTGAGATGATGATAGTGAGCATGAGCCAGAAACACCAATTATTGACAAAAAAACTGGACAAATTACAAATTGAAATGAAAAAATATAAATATATAATTGTTAAAAGTCTTTTTAAAGAGTTTTTTTAAAAACGACTTTTATATTTCTAATGTAATTAATGATAATTTTTCATTATTTTTATTAAATAATTTTAGATTATTAATATTAATTTGTTCTTTTTCTGTAAAAATTGTAATATCATAAGTTCCACAACCCCATATACCTGATATTTCAATTTGATTTAAAATAAATAGTTTTTTATCATAAGTTATTTTAATATTATCTTCAACTAAATCTTTAGTCATACTCATTCAAGCTGCTTTAGAATAAAGTAATCTATATGATTGCGAAAAATAGTTTAAATAATCTTCTATTTTGTCGTTAGAAACAATTAAATTTGTTAAATATTTGCCATATTCACCATCAGATAGTTTAATTTCAGCAGGAATAAGAGAGGGGATGTTGTTTGTTTCTAATTCATTTGTTATTGATAATCAATTAAAATAATTTGTTTCCAATTGATAAATATAATTTTCTGAAATATCTTTGTTTTTAACAGTTATTTTTAAGTCGAAAAAATTAAAATAAGACGATTTTAATTGTACTATACAATCTTTAAATTCATAATATGCTTCTTCCCCACTACCTTCTATAATTTTTGGTTCAGAAAGTAACTCAAAATAGTAAGGAGCAATTAACTTTATATCATCGTTATAGCCCTTATTTACTGCCATATTACTATATACATAATTTGATAACATATATATAATTTGTTTAAATTTTTTTACACCATCTTCATTAAGATAAGTTGGGTTTTTAAATTTTCAATTTTCAAATAAGCCATCAATAACATCTTCTGGTTTTTGTCCTTCGAATTTTTGGCGTAATTTTGCCGCTTTATTAGTAGGGTTACCTTTTTCATCGTATTTTGCACCTTGAAATTTTCTATCATAATTATAACGATATGTTAACATATTTCTTAATACTTCTTCTAAGTTTCCACTTATTGAGGGCGATTTTATTTCAATTAGTAATTCACCATATCGAGAAGTATTATTTTGTCATATTGGTGGAAGTAAAGAAATAGATGGTGTTTCTGGCATTTTACTAGGTATTTTAACATTATATGAATATTTGCCAGGAGGATTATAATATGCAACAATATCACCTTCTAAAATTCTTGCATTTTTAATTAATTGTTTTTTTTGGTTTCTGATTATGATTACCAACACTAACTAAAAATAAACAATTATTTGAATTAAAAAATTTTTTTGCTATATTAAATGGTAAAAAACTTTTGGTAAATCAATATTGTAATACTCTTAAAGTAGGGTTTGTTTCAATTGGCATTGATAACAAAGGTACTAAACTAGCATTTTCAATATTTGATGATGGATAAGAATAAACACCATTAACATTCCCTCAACATTTAATATTACCAAATAACATTGATTTAGGATATTTAATTTCAATTCCAGTAAATACTGTATCTTCAGACAATGATTTTTGTAATACTAAATGAATGCTATTTTGATTTTTTCATTTGAAATCAGTTATTTTAACTAAATGCATAGATTTAATAATATTAACACCATCGGGTGTATAAGGGCGTTTATATTCTTCAATGATATAGCATTCATTTTTATTGTCCTCACTAATTGGTTCATTAATAATAGATACTATTTTTAAATCTAATGTTTCTAAAAATTCTTTGTCTTTTTTTGAAATATCATTAATTAAAATATCTTTTTCATCAATCATTACATAACTTGTGCTATTATCTTGGATTGTGGTGTTTTGCTGTATTTGTAATTTAAAATTAAAATCGCTAATTTCATAACCAGTTATTTTAATATATTCATCTTTATCAATAAAACCGATTTTAACGCTATTTTGAGAGTAATTTAAGATTGGTTTTTGCTTTGTCTTAACAAGATTATTAATTTTATAAATGTATAAGGTTCTTGCGCGGTCTTCGGTAAATAACTGTTCTAAATCGGGGTCGCTGTACTGCGATTGATTGGCAAAATCTAATGGAATACTATCAATTGAATAATCAATTGGTTCATCATTTTCTGCTAATTGTGCTAACATTTTTTCAGATGGTTTTAACATTATTCTTGTTCCCCTTCTTCATTAGACATATTGATAATAGTTTCTTTGTTATTTAATTGTTTGTTTAAATTAGCATTTACGGGTAAGCGAACATCAACAATTAATTCATCAATATGTCTAATATTAAATGTTCTACTATTTAAAACAGCATTATCATATTTAATTAACTTAATAATAAATTCAGTTAATTTAATTTCTCTGATATATATCATTTGTTCATAAGAAGCATTTGTTTGAATATTTACACCAGCAACTTCGGCTTGGGTTTGTTGCGCGCCCTTAGCAATTGCGGGAACATGATGACGATTTATTTTATAGTAATTAGTTAATAATCAATCATATATTTTGGTTAATTGCTCACCTTTAAAATTACCAGCTATATAGTCTACTGGTTGAAAATTACTATCGGGGTCTCCTTCAACTAATAACAAGTCATTTTCAATAAATGAAGCTAACATTTTACTAATTTCTTGGTCAACCACACCAGTCACTCCATTAGTATTAATAGTAAATTTACCACTATTTAATAATGGGTCTAACATTATTTTTTCCGCAATAATATCTAAAATACTAGCAAATTGTTTGCCATAACGAGCAGAAGGTTCAAAATTAGGATTATTAGGAATAATTTCAATTGGAATAAAATCAATCGGCAATATTTCTTCTCTTTGTAAATTTGTATAGTTATTTCATTTTGCATCATCAATATATAAATCAGTAATAGTACTATATAATCGTGTTTTTAACTTTCGCATAACTTTAACTTGCTTAGTAATATAATCAATCTCTAATTTTTCAGTAATAAAAACACTTTGGTTATTTTTAATATAAGGGTCATAATCAAAAGTACAAGATACTAAATTACCTAATTCATCATATTGGTCATTGTAAAAATCAATGGTAATAAAATTAAGTTTTGAATTATTAGCAAAAATAAAATATGCACCTTTACCATTCTTATTAATTTTATATTCGTTATATCAATTCTTATTAGTAAAATCTTGTATTTTTAAAAAGTTATTAATTAATTTAGTATCTAACTGTTGATTAGTAATTTGATTATAAATGCTAATTTCTAATTCGCGGGGATTTAAAAAATTAGCATTATCTTCACAAATTCTTTTTTCTAAAATTTCATTATGTTTTTGAATAGTAACATTTTTACGATTAGTAATTGTTGATGCTAAATTAAGATAATAACTATCAATATCATAACTCTTTTTTAATTTCTTTTTTGCTGGTAACAATCCCATTTATAACACCTCTTTATTTTGTTTCTTCTTTTTTAATAACATCTTCAATGCTATCTTGTTTTTGTTCTTTTTTATGTGTTTTGATAAATCTAATTGTTTCAATAATCAAAACTATAATTCCAGCACCAATAAGCATTGCTGAAACAATAACATATGCTGGTCAAGAAATACCTAATGTTTTTTCTCCTATAAAACAGATAATAATTCCTGCTATAAAAAACAATGATGAAATTCCAAATATTTTCAAAAACATAATTACATCTTTAATAGTTACTTTGGGCATAAAATCATCTCCTTCCTATATGGGTGTTCCTTCACCCTGATATTCATAAATACTACCTTCAAAATCTTTTCTTATATTATTATTTTCATCTCATAAATATATCTTATGATCACCATTACTAAAATAAACTCAATAATTAAATCATCTTGATGAATTTGGATTATAATACTGAAAATTAGTAATTTTAAAAGACATTTGATAACTAGTTAATTGAAACAAAACTTTAGGTGCAGTATAAATTTGTCAATCAGTAATTTTAATACTAGGATAAATAGAATAAAATTTGAAAACTTCTAATGAATTAGTTTTATCATTTTTTTTCCATAAAGAATTATTTTCGTAAATAGTAGTATTATATACCGCTTTTGTTGTTGGTACTTCTTCATCTGTTGACTTATTATTAATAATTTTTGTAATTGGAACTTGAATACTATTTTGTACTGCTCTGACTGCTTTGGTAAAGTTTTGCGCTGTTTCTGCAGTTAGATTTTTAATTTCTAAATCATTCGTTGTAATATTAACTGATTTAATTTCTTTTTTGCTTTCAATAGTATTGTTTGCAATTAAGTTATTTAATTCTAAGTTTGTATTTTTATTAACAAAATCTTGTTTTGTATTTACTTTACTCTCTAATTTAATATTAGTTTCTATTCTTTCATCTTTTTCTTTTTCTAATAAAGCATCAACTTCTAATTGTGTATAATATGCTTCTAAATCTATCATTGTTAAATCAATGCCTTCTTCTTGAAAAGTACGAAACATTTTCTTTAAAGTTGTTAAATTAGCCAATGATTTTGCATAAGAAGGCAATAGACCTTGTCATGTTGCCATAGGGTCATTTTGTGAATAATAATTAATATCACCAACACTCATATTTGCCGAAGTAAAAAACTCAATCGGAATCCGGTTAAATGTTCAATGTTCAACAGTAATAAACACCATATTAATACAAATTTTCTTCAATAATGGGTCTTTAAATGTTTCAAACTTTAATTTTGAAAATGGATAGTTTAAATATGAATTAATCATATTTTGGGCTCTTAATGCAAAAGTTTTAAATCATAATTCTACATCATCTTTAAAAAACTTATTATAACGAACTGGAACTTGCGTAATTTTACCTGTCATTGGATTAAAATTATTATAGTTTTCCAAAGTAACATTTTGTCATAATTCATTTAACATTTAATCATCTCCTCCTTATCATTTATTTCTTTTTGATTTAATTTTCTTTAAAATAAGCTTTTTACTACTTAATAGTGTTTTTGTTTTAATTGTTTTGTTTAAATCTTGTTTTGTTCTGAATTGTTTATATGTTTGAAATGCTAAACCACCGCCCAACAAACTATTAAAAACATTTTCTTCCAGATTTTTTAATAATTTATTTTTATTAGTAAAGTTATTTTTAAATTGCTCTTGTAATTTTAATATCTTAGCAATTGTTCAATATATTTTAAAACTATCTTTTACGATTTGTTGATAAGCAACTGGAGCAAAAGAAACTAAATTAAACAAACTTGTTTTTTTAAAACCTCAGCCAATAAACCACTCACTGTTCATATAAAATTTAAAAGGTTCAGGAGCCAAAACAAATTGTTCTGCTTTGATTAAAGTTGTCATAACGACAATCGGGGCATATTTAGGATTTTTATAGTATATTGTTAAAGCCACTTCACCGGCAACTGATAAAGGAGCAATTTTTACTGCTAAAAAAACATCAGAACCATACGCAAAAGGTAATAATTGTCCTTTTTGAATAGCTTTAGTTTCAAACTTAGATAATATTTTTTTAGTTTTATCGGTAATTTTACTAATTACTTTTTGTTTAATTGTAATTATTTGTTTTTCAATTGGGGCTAATAATTTTTTAGTTACTTTTTGAATATAAAAATTTGGGTTTAAATAATTTAAGACTTTATTTAATTTAATTGGCGTTTGATGCAAAATGTTTAATAATTTATTATTATATATTTTACTTCCACGCATTAAATTAGCATTTAATAGTAGGTTTTTACCAACACCTTTTTTATGAAGATTCGTCATAATGTTATGTCATTCGTTAGTACTAATTTTGCTTATTTTATTAATATTTAATCCATACTCAGATAATCATTTATTAGCATTTTTTTCATTTATGCGTGGTATTTTTTGAACTAATGTAGGACTTATTTTTTGAAGGTTTTTTTCAATTTTTAATAAATTATTAATTGTTTCTAAATTAGAAACTTTAAAACCTTTATAAAAATCATTTCGTGCTAATTTTCCAATTGTATATAATAAAGTTTCATTATTAGCCTGCTTTGTAAAATCAAATATTAATTTATCAGATAAAATCTTTTTACCTGTAACTTGTTTTACAACATCTTCTAAGTTATTAGCAGTTATTACACCTAATTTTTCAAGTAATTTATTTTCTTTGGCTAATTTTAAAATTATAGTTGTTCGAGCAGCCCGTGTTAATTTACCAACACCACCAATTGCTGGTAATAAATTTAAAGCAGTACTTTTTGCTGTCACTTCTGAGGTTAATTTATCATATATTTGATTTACAGCAAAATCAGTTGATATTTCTACTCCAAATGAGATAAATGCGGCAGCAAAATTAGATAATCCTGCTCCCAAACCAATAGCCGAAGCAATCCCGCCAGTTAAAACTGACAAACCAAGAGCTAAAACTTGAATTCCTAAAAATTCTAATAACTGTAAAACAAAACTTTTTTCTTGTTGTTGGATTGACAATCTAGTTGGATTTTTTTTAACAGCATAAATAAGGGCTGTTTTAGATGTTCCAATTGGCATATCTATCAAACGAAAAAGTACTATTTTTTAGTACTTAAGTATTTTTAATTACTACATCAATCGGGTTTGTTTGCCCTGTAGCATTATTTTTACCTTCAATTTGAACTTCAACAGTTTTATCATTTGTAATATTAATTGGTCAGTCTTCACCCTTACTTTCAATAAAGTAATCATAATCACTTTCAGTTAAAGAACTATTTACTGCTTTAACTGCTTTTAAAACAACATCTTTAAATTGTGGTTTTAATTGTTCAGCTGTTGCTTGTGTTGGGTCTGTTACATGAATAGTTGGTTTGTCTAATTTACTAATTCCACTAATATTAATTTTTGTAACAATATGTTTAATAATTCCCTTGGGTTCAACTACTGCTCCACCTAAATATAAAACTCTTTCCATAATTAACGTATTACCCATTCCAGTACCTAACGCAGCAGCACCAACTCTTAACGGAGTATGATCTTTTTTGCGTAAAATAAGCGGGTCATATTTTTTGCTAAATTTAAAGGCAATTGCATTAACACCATTTGGTAATAGAGTAATTGTTCCTTCTGAACCATCTTTATTAATAATTGGTAATTTTTTAGGAACCATATAGTATGTTGTTCCTTCAACAGTTTTCATTGCTCCACTTGTTGCAATTACATTGTTTATTTGGTCGTTTGCTCCAAGTTGTAACTGTAGTTTATTGCGAATTCCACGAATAAAATCAGCCGAACCCAATACAACTGTTTCTGATGGAGTAAAACCATTTTCATATATTTTATCCATAATTTCATCGTGGATTTGTAAAGCATTTGTGTCATCTGCTTTTTGACCTTGAATAGTCGTAACTGTTCCTTTGTTAATAATTTCTAAAATTTTATTGCGTTTATAAGCAACCTCAGTATCCATCGCTTGTTCAATATCAGCAGCCCAAAGATTAGGATTAAAATCACTTTCTACAGGGTCTAATTTACGAGCAAAAGTTAAAATTGTATCTAATTCAACAATTCCATCTTCAAATTCCACTGTTGAATATTTTAGTAGGTTATCATCAGTATTAAATACTTGTCCWTTTTTTCCTAGACCTTCATTATATTTAATATTTTTCTTTCTTTTATATGTTAAACCAAATTTATTGGCTTCTTTTAATGCAAATAAAGCTTCTCAACTAAATTTTTGTTGATATGTTTGTAAATATCACTGGTCAAATGCTTCACGCTCTTTTTGTGTTGCTTGATTAACAATATCACCAAATATTTTTTGTGTATTTTGTGCCATAATTTTTATGCCTTCTTTCTATTTATTAAATACATTGTCTGTATCTAAAATATTATTTTCTTTGTTTTCGATTTTTGGTACACCACCAGTATTAACGGTTTGTACTTTGATTAATTCATCATAAACACTTTGTAAGTGTGTTTTAATAACTTCAATATCATCATTAATATCATAAGATTTTAGTAAGACATTTTTAAATTCTTCATTATCAGTTAAAGAATTATTAAAATTATTAATTTCAATTTGTTTTAATTGCATAGTTTGTTGTTCTAATTGTGAAATTAATTCAGTGTTTTTGGTTTGCAATTCGTTGATTTGTTGATTGTTATTTTCTAAATTGCTTGTATTAAACTCATTAATTTCTTCAGAATTTTCTAAAATAACTTCTGCTGTTTTAATATCAAAACTATCATCTTCATTTTTAATAGGTTCATTATTTTCATCAATAAGAACATATTTTACATTTTTTACCATTTTTTCACCTCCTTATTTTTTAATATTTGTTCTTTTTCTAATGGCTTTTTGAATAATTTCAAAACTATCAACTCGAAAAGATAAAAAATAACGTTTATTTTTTAAATTTAGTTGATTAAATACTGAGCCTTTAATTTTTATCTCATCATCTTTTCTTAATTTTAAAAACTCAGATACAATTGGTGGGTTATATATTGATAATGTTGAGTAATTTAATCCTTCCCACTGACATTTAGCAGAACAAGCATCAACTTCAACACCACCAGCAACTAGTGCTTTAATTTTGGTTTTAACCGGATTTTCATGGAGTCTAACAGTTAATTCTAATTTATTAATTCTTTTATTTTTTATTTTAGGTTTATTAGCTGGTGATTTTTTAGATAGATTACTTTTTGCTTGTGCCATTTTTATCAACTCCTTTTGTTATAAAATATTGTAAATGTTTTCAAGCATCGTGTTCGTGCTCTGTCATTTTAATATTTCCTTTATAAATATAATTTTTCTTAACAACTGGCGATTGTAAAACATAATTTAAATTAAAGCGATATTTGCATAAAACTGTTAAACCACCAATAAATTTAGGAGTAGATAATGGATTTTTTATTTTTAATCCCTTATGCAGTTGATAATCTTCAATTATTACAATAACTTTATTTAAATAAGAACAAATTTTATTTTTAAATTTGTTTAATATTAAATAGATATTATTTATTGCTTCTTCTTCATTTTTAGAATTAAAAGTAATATTATTAATTATTTTATTTTGTAAAACATTATAAATAATCATACCAGTTTGTCCAATTCCAGCAGGATCAATTGCAATAATATATTTTAAATTATTTGTTTGATTTTTTTCTCAATTTGTAATATTTTTCAACCATCAGAAGCTAAATCTAAAATATCGTTAATTTTGTAATGTTGCATATAAGAAGCAATAACATCCCACTTGTTTTTAAATAAATTTAAGTACATTTTTGCTCATTCTAAACATTGCAAATCATAATGTTTTTTATGATGTGAAATACGACAATTAACAGGTTGACAATTAACTCAATCAAACGAAGTTGTTATTTCATTTCAAGTTTTATTAATATACAAACTTTTATATTCTGTCATTATATATACTCCTTAATTCTTTTTATTTGTTGCTCAAATTTCATCATTAATATCATTTGCAGTTACTGGATAAGCTCGTATCATTAATTCTTGTAATTTATTTTCAATTTTTTTATTTAATTTTTTCATCAAATATTTTCCTTTCTGTAAATCTGTAAAAAAACATAATATTCCTTTATTGGTTAATATTTTGATATTTAGTAAATAATTTATTTTAGTATTTAATTACTTAGCCACCCGCTTCACTTTGAAGGTGAGCGGGGGCGGTAGGATATTTTGATAGAGTTTATCCCCATAAGGAAATAAACAAAGAAACAGTTTACCCAGTTATTAATTACGCTTCATCCATCCCTAGACAACTTTATATAAAGAAAATAACCTTTTGGAGTTCCAACCCTCTTGTTTTTTTAGTGTCCGATATTGTTTTTTTTCGGTTTAACAACACTCTTTTTATGAAAACAAGCCAAAAAACACATGCTCTGACATTTTACAAGTGATTAATCTTGTCGAGAATTAAAGAAATAAATAGGAGAGTAAATCCAATCGCTTTCACACTTTCTTTAAGGCTTCGTGCCATAGATGAGTTATTCATCTTTAAGCATCAAAATATTAAGTTTTAGTATTGCATTATTCATCAGATAGTACCTTTATTAAAAATGATATTACTTAGTTGTTAAACCGAAAAAATATAATAAATCACAGAAAGGAAATTATAAAAATTAACTAATTTGTAGGAAAAAATAGGTTAATTTTTAATTTTAAAGATACTATCTGATGAATAATGCAAATAAAAAATCGCTCTGATAAGCGATTACTTTAATTTGTATTTAATTACTTTATTTATATTTTTTATAAAACCTAAGCTTTTTTCCGACTACCTGAAAGTTTAAAAAGATATATTGTTGGTTATTGTAATGAATTATTACCTTTTAATGAAGAAATAATGCGTAGTAAATATGAACAAATAAAATATATTGAAAAATA
>NZ_RXFZ02000020.1:0-10554 GCF_044714365.1 Spiroplasma sp. hy2 | reverse complement strand
AAGCTATTTATTAATTCTGTAATTATTTTTTTCATTAATTATTTACCTCCATATATTAAAAATATACCTAATTTTAGGTATATTTTATAAATATCAAGAGTTTTCGATAAAATTAAAGAGATTTATTCTCAATATTCCCAAGAAAAAAAAAAAAGACCTAATGGTCTTTTTAGTATTCTTCAGCTTTTGCTGCAATTCCAGCCGTAATAATATCTTTGGGATTTTTTAATCCTGTTCCCGCCGGAATTAAATGTCCTAACATAATGTTTTCTTTTAAACCTTCTAAACAATCAACTTTGCCTTTAATAATCGCCTTAACCAATACTCGTGTTGTATCTTGGAATGACGCTGATGATAAGAATGACTCAGATTCTAATGGTGCTTTTTTAATTCCAAAAATAACATGTTTTGCTGTTGGCGGTTTTTTCATTGAACGAACAGCATTAATTGTTTCATTACGATAGCGTTTAATTGTTACAATTTCTCCTGGTAATAATTCAGTATCACCAGCATCAATAATTTTAACTTTATTTAACATTTGTTTAATAATAATTTCAATATATTTATCAGAAATTTCAATTCCTTGTAAACGATAAACTCGTTGTACTTCTTTTAAAATATAATTATGAACATCTTCAATTTTGGCAACTTCTAATAATTCTTTAATATTAATTGAACCTTCCGTCAATTTTTGACCACGAGCAACTTTGTCACCAATTTTAACTCTTAAAACAGCATTATATTGCGTTTTATATTTTCGTTCATCACTATCTGATTTAACATAAATGGTATGAATTCCACCTTCATCACGAATATCACTAATTTTTCCATCAATTTCAGAAATAACAGCAATTGATCCTTTTGGTGTGGTTACATCTAATAATTCTTTAATCCGTGGTAACCCTTGGGTAATATCAGCTCCCCCAGCAACACCACCCGTATGGAATGTTCGCATTGTTAACTGTGTTCCTGGTTCTCCAATTGATTGCGCAGCAATTATTCCAACTGCCTCACCAATTTCAACTCCCATTCCTGTAGCAAGGTTTTTCCCATAACAACGTTGGCAAACACCTTTTTCTGCTTCACAAGTTAAAACAGAACGGATAATAACTTCCTTAATATCATTATCAACAATTTTTCGACTATCTTCTTCAGTCAATAATGTATTAGCAGCAATAACTTCACCATTTTTTAATTTAATATCTTTTAAATTATAGCGACTAACTAAACGGTCAAATAATGGCACAATAATGTTAGCATGTTTTTGCTCAATAATATCTGATACAACAAAACCACGACGAGCATTACAATCTTTCACTGTAATAATAATTTCTTGTGAAACATCAACTAATCGTCTTGTTAAATATCCTGAGTCAGCTGTTTTTAAAGCAACATCAGCCATCCCTTTTCGTGCTCCATGGGTTGAAATAAAGAATTCTGACACTGTTAAACCTTCACGGAACGAAGACTTAATTGGTAATTCAATAATGTCTCCTTTTGGATTATTCATTAACCCCCGCATCCCAACTAATTGGGTAAAGTTTGAAACATTTCCCCGTGCTCCTGAATCCGCCATCATAAAGATTGGATTTTTTGGGTCTTCACGTAAAACATGTTCTAATTCAGTTTGAATGTTATCTTTAACTTTTGATCATACACTAATAATGCGGTGTTGTTTTTCACGACTGGTCAACATTCCCATTTTAAAGTAATCATTAATTTCTTTTACCTTTTGATCTGCCGCTTTAAATTCTTCTTGTTTTTTATCATAAACTTTAACATCGCCTGCTGATACTGTTACTCCTGATTTCCCTGAATATTTGAAACCAAGATTTTTCATGTTATCTAACATTTCAGCAGTCTTATTAGCTCCATATTGTTTAAAGTAGCGATCAATAATATTTGATAAATCTTTTTTCTTAAATGGTGGATTAACTTTTCAACTCGCTAAATATTCAACTAAATTAACATTGTCTTTAATTAATGAGCGAGCAGGTAATGCTGTTAAATTTTCAACATTCGGTTCATTTAAGTATGGAAACTCTTCTTTAAAAATTTGATTAAAAATAATTTTTCCTGGGGTTGTAATAATATAATCTTTCATTTGTTCGGGTTTAAATTTTTTATTTACAAAACCAACAACAGGAATAGCAACTAAAGCATGTAAAGCGACAGCTCCAGTTTCATATGCAATAACAGCTTCATTTAAATCTTTAAAGATTGTTCCTTCCCCTAATTGTCCTTTTTCTTCATATGTTAAATAATAATTCCCTAACACCATATCTTGGGTTGGTGTAACAATTGGTTTACCATCTTTTGGTCCTAAAATATTTCGACTTCCTAATATTAAACTTCGTGCTTCAGCAACTGCTTCTTCTGTAATTGGGACATGAACCGCCATTTGGTCACCATCAAAGTCAGCATTAAAAGCAGTTGTTACTAATGGATGTAATCTAATTGCTTTTCCTTTGACTAATTTTGGTTCAAATGCTTGAATTCCTAATCGGTGTAACGTTGGCGCACGGTTTAATAACACTGGACGAGTCTTAATAACTTCTTCTAAAACTTCTCATACTTTATCATCTTGATTTAAAATTAATTTTTCCGCAACTTTAATATTTGCTGCTAAACCATCTTTAACTAATTTGCTAATAACAAATGGTTTAAATAATGTAATGGCCATATCACGTGGCAACCCACATTGATACATTTTTAAGTCAGGTCCAATTGCAATAACTGACCGTCCTGAATAGTCAACTCGTTTTCCTAATAAGTTTTGACGGAAACGACCTTGTTTTCCTTTTAAAATACTTGTTAATGATTTTAATGGTCGTTTATCTTTTCCCGTTACTGGTCGTGCCTTACGTTCATTATCTAATAAAGCATCAACAGCTTCTTGTAGCATCCTTTTTTCATTATTAACAATAACACTTGGTGCTCCCATTGCTTTAACTTTTTTTAATCGTTCATTTCGAATAATAATTCGACGATATAAATCATTAATTTCTGATGTTGTAAAACGACCACCATCTAGTTGAATAATTGGACGAATATCTGGTGGAATGACTGGCACTGCTCGTAAAATCATTCATTCTGGTCGTGAACCTGATTTTTTTAATGAATCTAAAACTTCTAAACGTTTCATTAATTTATTTTGATCTAATTCTGTTTTTTTATCTTTTAAATCTTGCTTAATTTTTTCAATTTCATCATCAATATTTAGATTTTTTAATAATACTTCAACAACTTCTGCTCCAATTCCAAATCGTGCATTAGTATGACGATTAATGAACTGAGCACATTCATCCATTGAAAATGGCAATGAAGTATTTTTTAAATCTTCAATCATTGTTTCTCCCACTTCATAAGCAATTGTGTTAGGTTCTAGTGTATCTAAAATTTCACGCAATGTCTTTGTTAATCGTTGACGTGTTTGTGCTGATGTTTTAGCATTTCCTAAATCTAATACCATTTTTTGTTTCAATGATTTTGCATCACCAGCATCTAATACAATATATGAAACAAAGTAAACAACTTCTTCAAGTTCTTTTGTTTTCATATCTAAAATTAAAGCAATTCGACTAGGTGCTGCTTTTAACATTCAAATATGTGTTACTGGTTCTTCTAATTCAATATGTCCCATTCGTTCACGACGAACAATCGCTTCAGTAATTTCTACTCCACAACGTTCACAAATTTTTCCCTTATTTTTTGATTTTTTGTACTTCCCACAAGCACATTCAAAATTTTTGGTTGGACCAAAAATCTTTTCATCAAATAATCCATCGCGTTCTGGTTTTAATGTTTTATAATTAATTGTTTCTGGTTTTTTTACTTCCCCATATGATCAACTACGAATATCATCAGGGTTTGCTAAGCCGATTTTAATCATACGATTATTTTTTTCATTATTTTCAATCATTTTTTCTTCCCCCTTAATCTAATTCATCTTGATCATTAATTTCATCAAGTTCATCATCAATGTCATCTAACTCATCATCGTCTAAATTATCTACCAAGTCAAAACTATCTTCAACTTTAACAAATTCATCTAAATTATCATTTTTTTGTGGCTCAAGATTAGTACTTAAAATAAAGTTATCAATATCAAATTCATCTTCAAATTCATCACTATCTGTTAATAAGTCTTCATCAACATAATCTGTCTCATCATAACTCTTAATATTCTTAATGTTTCCTTTTTCGTCAATCATATGAATATTAAATCCTAACCCTTGAATTTCACGAGTTAGCACATTAAATGATTCTGGGATTCCTGGTTCTGGAATCTTTTTATCTTTCACAATTGATTCATAAGCACGTGTTCTTCCTTTAATATCATCAGACTTAATTGTTAAAATTTCGCGTAATGTATGAGCTGCACCATAAGCTTCTAACGCTCATACTTCCATTTCTCCAAAACGTTGTCCCCCATTTTGGGCTTTTCCTCCTAATGGTTGTTGTGTAATTAATGAATATGGCCCAACATTTCTTGCATGTAATTTATCATCAACCATGTGTGATAATTTCAACATATACATTACTCCTACCGAAACTGGATTATCAAATTTTTCACCTGTTCGACCGTCAATTAAAACTTCTTTCCCAAAGTTTTTCATTCCTGCTTTATCCATAATTTCAATTAATTCTTCATTTGTTATTCCATCAAAAACAGGAGTTGAAATTTTTTGTCCCAACTTTTTCGCTGCCATTCCCAAATGAATTTCTAACACCTGTCCAATATTCATCCGTGATGGTACCCCTAATGGATTTAACATAATATCAATTGGTGTTCCATCTTCCATATGTGGCATATCTTCCAACGGTAAAATTTTCGAAATAACCCCTTTGTTCCCATGGCGACCAGCCATTTTATCTCCTTCTTGGATTTTTCGTTTTTGAACAATATAAACTTTAATAACTTCTAAAACATCAGCTGATAATTCATATTTTTCTCGTGGAAAGCGTTTAATTGCTTGGATAATTCCTTCACCACCATTTGGAACTCGTAATGAATTATCTTTAACATTTTTTGATTTTTCACCAAAAATTGCTTGTAATAATTTATCTTCTGGTGATAATTGGGTTTGTCCTTTTGGTGTTACTTTTCCAACTAAAATATCACCTGGTTTAACTTCTGTCCCAATAATAACTAATCCATCATCATCTAAAAATTTTCGTGCATTTTCAGAAATATTCGGAATCTCACGAGTAATCTCTTCTGGACCTTGTTTTGTTTGACGACGTTCAATTGTATATTCTTCAATATGAATTGATGTAAAAACATCTTCGGATACTAACCGTTCTGAAACAATAATTGCATCTTCATAGTTGTAACCATTTCATGTTGTAAAAGCAACTACTACATTTTGTCCTAATGCTAGTTCTTCTTTATCAATTGATGGTCCATCAGCTAAAACTTGTCCTTTTTCAATTTTTTGTCCTTGACGCACTAATGGGACATGAGTTAATGATGTTCCTTGGTTACTACGAACAAAAGTGTCTAAATTATAATTTTTTAACCCTTCTTTTGTTTTTAAAACAATTCTTGTTGCATCAACAAAATCAACAGTTCCATCATATTGTGAAACAATTGCTAATCCCGAGTCACGAGCAGCAGCATATTCAACTCCTGTTCCTACATATGGTGAATTTGGCGCAATTAAAGGAATTGCTTGTCGTTGCATATTAGCACCCATTAAAGCACGATTGGCATCATCATTTTCTAAAAATGGAATACAACTTGTTGCAATTGAAACAATTTGCTTTGGTGAAACATCAACATAGTCAACATCGTTTCGTCCAGCAATAATATTTTCTCCTTGGAAACGTGCAACCACTTGTTCATCTAAAATTTCACCCTTATCACTTAAACGAATATTAGCTTGTGCAACAACATAATTTTTTTCTTCATCAGCTGTTAAATAATCATTTTCCATTGTAACTTTGCAACCAATAACACGACGATATGGTGTTTCAATAAATCCATATGAATTAATTTTGGCATATGTTGCTAAGTTATTAATTAACCCAATATTAGGCCCTTCTGGGGTCTCAATTGGACAAATACGACCATAATGTGAGTAATGAACATCTCGGACCTCTAACCCAGCACGTTCTCTTGATAATCCTCCTGGTCCTAGGGCTGTTAATCGACGTTTATTTGTTAATTCAGCTAAAGGATTTGTCTGATCCATAAATTGTGATAATTGTGATAAATTGAAAAATTCACCAATAATTGCTGATAATGGCTTATTATTAATAATATTTGAAGGTTTCATTTTAAATAAATTTGAAGTTGACATTTTTTCTTTAACATTTTTTTCAATTCTTAGTAAACCAATTCGAAATTGATTTTGTAATAATTCCCCAATTGTTCGAACACGACGATTTCCTAAGTGGTCAATATCATCAACTTCCCCAATTCCATCTGTTAAATTTAATAAATATGAAAATGTCGCCAAAACATCAGGCACTGTTACATATTCATCAGTTGCATTAGGATCAATTCCAATAATATTCGCTACACGTGAACGAACTTCATTATCAACATACACTTTAATTTTTTGGATTTTATTAGAACAAATAATTTCATCACTAAATTTAACTTCTTGTAAACAAGCTCCTGCTTTTAAAATTCCTTTTAACTTGTTAATAGCTTCTTTATCCATTAACATTCCCTCAGTAAAAACAACTTTACCATTTACATCTTTAATGTCTTCAGCTAATATTTTGTTATAAATTCGATTTTCAACTGATAATTTTTGAATTAATTTAAAACGTCCTGCTTTGGTTAAATCATACTTACGTTTATCAAATAATAATCCATATAAATATTTTGTCGCACCATCTGGAGTTGCTGTTTCTCCTGAACGAATTTTTTTATAAATTTCTTGAACAGCAATACTTTGGTCATATGAAATATCACCTGTGTATGGATCTAATTCATAGGTGCTTTTTACTAATTTATTATCACCAAAAATTTCTAGAGCATCTTCTTTAATAATTCCTAACGCCGTTAAGAAATTAGCAACCGATACTTTTCTAGATTTATCTATTTTTACATAAAAAACATTCTCAAATTTTTCTTCTTTTCCAACTTTAATTTTTTTATGATCTGATTCAAACTCTAACCATGTCCCTCGTGATGGAATTAAATCAACATAGTAAACATTTTCTCCATTTTTACGATTTAAATCAATTTTATAATATGCTCCTGGTGAACGAACTAATTGTGAAACAACGACTTTTTCTGAACCATTAACAATAAAAGTTCCTTTTCCTGTCATTAGTGGAAAATCACCAAAAAAGACTTCGCCTTCTTTTTCAATTGTAATATCAATAATTAGTTTATCATCTAATCTTTCTTTAATTGTTACTGTACATGTTGCTGTTTCATCGCCAGAATGAATATCATAATAAATAACATCAGTTGATTTTTTTAAAATTGTAATCATATGCCCAACACGTTCTTCAATTCACGCTTTAATTAATTCGGGTTCTCCCTTAAAAATTGCTTTTTCAACTTCTAAATCTTTTGAATTAATTGTTAATTTTAAATTTGAATAAATTGGTGCTTCAAAGATTTTTGACTCATCTTTTGCTTGAGAAATTGTTCTTCGTGGCTCTCTAAATTCTCAATCTAACATCTCTAAAACGATATTTCCTTCATGTCCAACAATCGGAAATACCTCCCCGAACACTTCGCTAATCCCTGTTTTCTTGAATCAATCATATGTTTCAGTTTGAATTTCAATTAAGTTTGGTAATTCTAAATTCCCACTTACTTTTGTGTAATCAATTCTTTTAGCGTAATGCCCAAATTCTTTTTCTTTTAATGCCATTAATTATTAACCTCACTTTTCACAATATACGCTTATAAATTTTATATTGGTTTGACACAAAAGTCAATTTTTTTATTAAAAATTAAAAAAAGCATCAACTGCTTTTTTCCTTATATTAATTCTTACTTATGAAGATCACAAATAAAAATTTCATCATCAACTGTACCAACCATTGCTTCTTTCATTTTTCCAAATAAGACTCCGGCAGCTCCGCCACCAATACCTTGTTTTTCTTGTTCGGCAATACATTTAAAACATTTTGTATTAAAATTCGTCATTGCTTAAGACCTCTTTATATATTATTTTAATTTTACTAAAAAATAATAAAGTTGTAAAACTAAATTACTTATCAATTAAAATTCATGCTCATCATCCATGGTTAACATCAATATCGCCACCATTTGAACCGTAGACTGCATAGAAAATTGAATTTGTTCGATTTAAACCAAATGTAAATACTAAACAAAATGAACCTCAATAATAATTGAAGACAATTCGATTTCGAACGGTTTGATAATTATTATTATTTCCAACTCAAACGGCTTTATCTTTGACCAAATTATAAGCATTAAATAACTTAAGATCAGGTAAATTCTCTACATTTGAACTTTGTTTAAAATTACTTAATAAAATTCTTTAAAAATTGCATTAGCACTCTGCGTATTTCTTTTAAATTTATTAAATAACTTTTCACCAACATGAAATACACTAGTATACTTAAAATTAATTTCATCTTTAAAAGTTGAAACTCGTTTTTTAATTTCAACTTGATAATATTTATGAAACGCAACAATTATTTTTCCAAAATTTATTAATTTAGTATCTAAACCTTGACGACTAATTAAAATATTACTTTCAAAATTTTTACCATCGATTTTTAATGTTCCAGCTAATGGTAAACCATATAGTGAAATAAAATTTAAATTAACACATAATCTAGCTAACATCATATGATTATCACTGACATTAAAAATAGGTAAACTTTTTTTATAAGCTGTTACAAAATTTTCAGTTGTTAAGCCCGATGAATTTATTCCCTCTCCTGCCCATAAGGCTGGTTGATAATTACCAATGTCAGCTGTTTCAGGTAATTGTCCTGAATTTTCAGCTGTTACCGTTCCTAAAATTAGGCGCATTAAAGATTTATTACCAGTTTTATCAAAAGCAATTGCCGCACGAATTTCTTAGTTAATTGCATTATTTTTCTTAATTTTTTCATTAAATTGTTGAATAAAAATTTTATWTAATAGACTTCTTGCATAACCTATTAAAATAATTGTAAATATTTTTAAAAAGATACTAATAGCAAATTATAATTTTAATTAATTATGTCTTTTATTTAAAAATTTAATATTTTCCTACAACGAAAAATGACTTTTTTATTTAAATTATTTAATTTTAAATACATCTTCTATGCTATCTATAATAATTGCAAATTATAAATTGAAGCAATTAAATTAAATCTTAAACTAGTTMTTTTAWRATTCCTATAATTTCTATTTTMAATATATTTTATAGGAATTTTAAAATAACTAGGTTATGCAAGAAGTCTAGTGGTTTAACATTAGTATTATAATTAATTTCAAAATCATCGTAAATTGATTTGAATTCATTGTTTTGATCAATTATGACATTTTCATAATTATTAAAAAAGTTAATTAAATATTTTTTAATTTTTGCAATTGATTTTTCTAAAATTTTTTTAATTTCATCTGGTTCATTTGTAATAACATAAGTAACTGTAAATGGGCGCATTTGTCTTAAGGATTTAAAACTTAAATCTAACATAAATTCATACTGAATTTGAACTGCTCGAACACCAGTCGTTGTAGTATTAGTTAATTTATTAATTTTATCTAAATCAACATAAGTTAAAGTAAATTTATCTGCTTCTTCAAGGTGATACAATGGTTTTTTCTTTAAAGTTGTAAATTGTAAATGCAAATGTAGCACTTTTTATATGAATGAAAACCTTATTTTTAAGCTTAATAGTTATTTTAGTAATTAATTAACTAAAATAAGCCATAAAATAAAAGATATTTTTGCTTTAATTTTTATAAAAAATCTTTACAAATTTAAAAAGCTTGATTTTACAGTTTATAAAGTGCTACACTTCATAGTACAATTTACAAGTATTAAAATAATTTGGATATGTTTCACTAATTTTAACATTTAATTTTTTAAATATTTCTTTACATTCATTTTGAAATTTTTTTTAATCCTAAATTAATCTGCGTATTTGAACGGTCAAAAACAACCTACGTTGATTAACTAAATCATAAAATTGATTTAATTCTGGAAATTCGTTTGAATTTTTAATATTTCCATTGCTATCATAATTTGTTATCTCATTACTAACATCACTGGCAATTTTCATTCAAATTAACATCTCATTTTGTAAATTTGAATTAGTATAATTAGTATCACAATATTTTATCATTCGACAACTTGTAATTTTACTAGTTATCCCAGTGGTAAATAATCCGACAACACTAAAAATAATGAATAGTTTTTTCATAAATAGTTTTTTCCCCTTATTTTTTACAGAATATATCCTCAGAATACATTAATTAGACTTCTTGCATAACCTATTAAAATAATTCTAAATATTTTTAAAAAAATACTAATAGCAAATTATAATTTTAATTAATTATGTCTTTTATTTAAAAATTTAATATTTTCCTACAACGAAAAATGACTTTTTTATTTA
>NZ_RXFZ02000019.1:0-10643 GCF_044714365.1 Spiroplasma sp. hy2 | reverse complement strand
GTAATTATTTTTTTCATTAATTATTTACCTCCATATATTAAAAATATACCTAATTTTAGGTATATTTTATAAATATCAAGAGTTTTCGACAAAATTAAAGGAAAGATATCTTAAAAAAGAACTGAAATATGATATAACACTTTATTTTTATTCTACCTTTCCTAATTTATCTTCTTAATTTTGTTGCATTTTTATTAATAAGGTATTATAATAATAAAGTAATTAAAACAGGTCAAGAAAGAGCACAAACGTGCTCTTTCTTTAATGCCATAAATTTAGTTATGTTTGATTAAGAAAGGATGGTGTTGAATAGAACATTTTATACAACAAGAAACAAAATTGAAGGCAGCTTTGGAAAATTATTTAGCAAAGCAAAATTTAACTTTGTTTGCAATTAATTATTTACAAGAGTTTGACACAAATTTTGTACAAGTGTTAATTGAAGATAAAACAACTGTGCTTGATTTAGATCACCTAACAGTTATTAGTGAAGAAATTAATGAATTGGTTGATAGTCTTGATTTATTTTAAGAAGAATACTTGTTAGAAGTTTCAACACCAGGTGCTGAGCGACCATTACGAAATTGAAATGAACTACAACAACATGTTAAGGAGTATGTTTATTTAGAATTTAACAAAAAAGTTAATAATTTAGTTAAAGTTACTGGTGAATTATCAATGGTTGATCAGCAACAAAATCTTACTATTACTTATTTTGTTAAAGGTGCTCGCAAAACCTTGCAAACAAATTATCAAAATATTAAATTTGCGCGTTGTGCGGTTAAATTTTAAGAAAGGAATGTTATATAGCATGATTGATGGTGCAAAATTATTGTCAACAATTGATGAAATTGTTAGTGAAAAACAAATTAGTCGTGATTTAATTTTAGATTCAATTAAAGAAGGAATTAGGAAGGGTTATGAAAAACATTTTGATGCAGAAGCAACAATTATTGTTGAGATTGATCAAAAAACAGGACAAATTAAAGTTGAAAAAGAATTAACTGTTGTTAAAAAAGTAGAAGATGATTTATTAGAAATTGGTTTAAATGAAGCCAAAGAAAAATATGGTGAGCAAATTACAATTGATGATAAAGTTTATGAACCAATTAATTCAGAAGAATTTTCACGATTAGCAATTTTCCAAGTTGGCCAAATTATTAAACAACAAATTAAAGAAGCAGAAAAGGATTCAATTTTTGATGAATATATTATCCAAAAAGAACACTTAATGACAGGTGTTGTTATTGCTGCTGAAGAAAAATACTTATTAGTTGAAGTCGAACGAACATTTGCTTATATTCCTCGAAAAAATTTGATCTTTTCTGACCATTTTGAAGTTGGCCAACCAATTACTTTTTTAGCAGAAGATGTTGTTAAATCAAAAAATGCAGGACAAATTACTGGTTCACGAACAAGCAATGATTTTTTATATCGTTTATTAGAACGTGAGATTCCAGAAATTTTTGAGCAAGTAATTGAAGTAAAAGCAATTGCTCGTGATCCTGGGCGTCGTAGTAAGATTGCTGTTTATAGTACAAATGAAAATATTGATCCAATTGGTGCTTGTGTTGGTAGCAAGGGCAGTCGAATTAATAAAGTAACAGCTGAATTACAAGATGAAAAAATTGATATTTGTATTTATAATGATAATAGTCAACAATTTATTATTAACTCATTATCACCCGTAAAAGTAATTTCAATTACAACTAATGATGAAGGAAAAGAAGCTCACATTGTTGTTCCTGATGAGCAATTATCATTAGCAATTGGAAAAGGTGGAAGTGCCGCAAAATTAGTTGCAAAGTTAACAAAATGAAAACTAAACATTATGAGTTATAGTGAAGCGTTAACGAAACAAGTTGAAATTTTATGAAATGGAAATTTAACAACTGATGAACTTAGTGCATTACAAGTTAAATTAAAAGATAAAATTAAACCAAAAGCCACTGTTGAAACAAATACTGTTGATATAACAGCCGGTTTACCAGTTGAAAAATTTGAAATTATTGAAGAACAAATGGCTGAAGAAACAATGATTTTAGATGAAGAAAATTATCATGTTGATGATTTAACAGAATCAACTCCTAAAGTATTAGAAAATGAAATTCAAGAAATTGAAGATAATCTTTCTTATTTTGAGAGTGAACAATTTGAAAATCAAGATGATGATGACGATGAAATTAATTATGACGACTATGATGATTATTATGATCAAGATAAATAATTAACTAGGAGGGATATCGATGACAAATCATAAAAAAATTCCCTTACGAAAATGTGTTGTTTCACAACAAATGTTACCAAAAAAAGAATTGGTACGAATTGTTAAGACACCAAACGGGGAAATTATTATTGATCCAACCGGAAAGGCCAATGGGCACGGTGCTTATTTACGACCAACATTAGAGATTTATGAAAAAGCAAAAAAGACTCACGCGTTAGAACGTGCTTTAAAAACAAAGTTAACCGATCAATTTTACGAAATGTTATATTGTGAAATTAGTGAAGGTTGAGATTAACGATGATAGATCAAAAAGGATATAGTTATCTTAGTCTAGCCAAACGAGGGGGTAAACTAATCACAGGGGCTTGTTTGTTAACTGCCATTCAACAAAAAACTGTTTATTTAGTATTAACAAGCAGTGATGTTGGTGCTACGCAAGCAAAAAAATATCAACAAAAATGTTTTTATTATAAGATCCCTTATTTTAGTTGCCTTGATTTCAATTTAACCCAACAAGCTTTAGGAACAAATAATGTTAAAATGATTGGTATTAGTGACCAACATCTTGCCCAACGGTTGCTGACATTATTAAATAATTCTTAAAATTCAAAAAGGAGGAGGGACAGATGAGTAGTCAAAATAACAAACAAAATAAAAAAACATTAGCTAAAAAACAACGAAATCGGATTCAATCACAATTAAAAACGGTTGAAGCACATATTACCGAAGGAGTTTTTGTTTATGATGAGGCATTAACTATTGCTGAGTTTGCCCAAAAAATTAATAAACCCGTTAGTGAAATTATTAAATACTTTTTTAGTAAGGGAATAATGTTAAATCAAAATACTTTTTTAACTGAAGAGCAATTGGGAGAGTTATGTTTAGAATTCGGGTTAGATTTTAAACGTGAAAAATCAGTAACACATGAAAACTTAATTGAAAGTTTTGAAGTTAATGATGACCCTGCTTCGTTAGAAAAACGACCACCAATTGTCACAATTATGGGCCATGTTGATCATGGGAAAACAACCCTATTAGATAACATTCGTAATACTAATGTGGTAAGTACAGAACATGGGGGAATTACACAACATATTGGGGCTTATCAAATTAAAACGAAACATGGTGAAAAGATTACCTTTGTTGATACTCCTGGACATGAAGCTTTTACACAAATGCGCGCACGAGGGAGTGCAGTAACAGATATTGTTGTCTTAGTTGTTGCCGCTGATGATGGTGTAATGTTGCAAACTAAAGAAGCCATTGATCATGCCAAAGCAGCTGGCGTACCAATTATTGTTTTTGTTAATAAAATGGATAAAGTTGGAATAAATTTAGATAATATTTTAATGCAATTATCACAAGAAGAATTAACTCCAGAAGAGTGAGGAGGAACAACTTCTTATGTTAAAGGAAGTGCTAAACAAAAACAAGGAATTGATGAATTATTAGATACAATTTTATTAATGGCTGATTTAATGGAATTGGAATTAAAAGCAAATCCAAATCGTTTTGCGTTAGGAACAGTGCTTGAATCACACTTAAATCGTGGCTTAGGACCAGTTGCAACACTATTGGTGCAATCAGGAACATTGAATATTAAAGATGCCTTAGTTGTTGGTTATACTTTTGGTTATGTTCGTGATTTATCTGATGAGAGTGGTAAAAAAATTAAATCAGCAGGACCATCAACTCCAGTTATGATTCATGGTTTAAATGAAGTACCAAATGCTGGTGACCGTTTTATGGTTTTTCGAGATGAAAAATTAGCACGTGAAATTGCTTTAAAACGAAAAACAATTGATACAATGAATAAACGTTATAAAAATCAAAATTTCTCGTTAGAAAGTTTATCAGCCCAAATTAAAGATGGACAATTAAAACAAATTAATATTATTTTAAAAGCTGATACTCAAGGAACAGTTGAAGCGGTAAAAGCAAGTCTATTAAAAATTAATATTCCAGGTGTAAGAATTAATGTTTTACGAGCAACTGTTGGGGCAATTTCTGAAAGTGATGTAACATTAGGTTTAGCTAGTCAAGCATTTATTGTTGGTTTTAATGTTCGTCCAACAGCTCATGTTCGGAAAAAAGCCGAAGATGAAGGTGTTGCAATTCGTTTGCATACAATTATTTATAAATTAACTGAAGAAATAGTTGCCGCAGCGGAAGGAATGTTAGATCCAGAAATGGTTGAAGAAGTGTTAGGACAAGCGGAAGTACGTCAAATTTTCCGTCATTCTGATATTGGAACTATTGCTGGTTGTTATGTTACTGATGGTATTATTCCACGAAAATCACGAGTTCGAGTTTTACGTGATGGAGTTATCGTTTATAGTGGTGAATTGGCATCATTAAAACATGTTAAAGATGATATTAAAGAAGCCAAAACAGGGGCTGAATGTGGGTTAACAATTAAAAACTATAATGATTTAAAAGAGCAAGATGTTATTGAAGCTTATACTGAGAAAGCCGTTACAAAGTAATGGTTTTTTTTTTTTTTTTTGGTTGTTTTTGGTTAAAAATAAGATATAATTACAATTGGTGAGAAGATGTTAAAAGAATTGCGATGAGAAAAAATTTTAGCTTGTTTAGATGAACAACAATTAGTATTAGTTAACGACTTAATTAAACAATTGCAGTTATCACCAACAACATTACGCCGTGATTTAACGGAAATGGAGTAACAAGGGTTATTAAAACGAGTGCATGGTGGTGTTAAATTACAAAAGAGTTATGAGGTTCGGATAGAAGAACAATTAAATGAAAAAATCCAACAGCATGCGGAAGAAAAATATTTAATTGCACGCCATGCGGTTAAAAAAATTAAACCAAAAATGTGCCTTTATTTGGATGCTGGTTCATCAACCTTAGCATTAATTAAGTTATTACAACCAGCAGATGATTTAGTAATTATTACTAATTCAATCTTCCATGTAGAACTATTAGCTTTAGGAGAATTTAATAATGTTTATGTCTTGGGAGGAAAATATAAACACCAAACAGGAGCATTAATTGGTTGAGAAGCCATTACGACTTTACAAAAATATCAAATTGATTGTGCTTTTTTAGGCGTAAATGGGATTAATGGTCAGGATTTATATACGACCGACCCAGATGAAGCAATGATTAAAGCAGAGGTTATTAAACGAGCAACAAAAAGTTATATTCTTGCTGATTCATCAAAATTTAACATTAAATCATTAGTAAAATTCGCTTCTCGTTCGGAAGTTGAAATTATTACAAGTTCATAGAAAGGATCAAAGGATAAAAAATTATGAAAATAATTGATTATTTTACTGAAGCAACAACCTTTTTAAAAACTTCTGTGACAGATAAAACTGAAGTCTTTGCAACATTAGCAACAGCATTAGTTAACAATGAAACAGTTACTGATTCAGCAAAGCTAATTAAAGCTTTAGAAAAACGTGAAACAGAAGGTCCAACGGGGGTTGGTGATGGTTTAGCAATTCCCCACTGTTCAAGCAGTAGTGTTACCAAACCATCAATTGCAATTATGACATTAGAAAAGGCAGTTGATTGACAAAGTTTAGATAACAAACCAGTTGATATCATTTTTATGATTACTACGCCAGAACAAGGAGGAGAGCAACATTTACAAACACTAGCAAAATTAGCTGGTTTTTTAGGAAAAAGTGAAGTTGTAGCCCAAATTCGTGCGGCAAAAACTTTTGCTGGTATTCTTAAAGCATTTATTGAACCAGTTACTGACCACGATAAAATGAAAACCGATGGTCACTATGATGTTATTGGTATTACAGCTTGTCCAACTGGAATTGCCCATACTTATATGGCAAAAGAAAAAATGGAAGAAGCAGCAAAGGCAATGGGCTTAACAATTAAAGTTGAAACGCAAGGGCGTAGCGGTAATGAAAATGTCTTAACAGCAACCGACATTGCTAATGCAAAAGCAATTATTCTTGGGATTGATAAAAAAATTACGGGAATGGATCGTTTTAAGGGTGTTTCATATTTAGAAACAAGTACAAAAGATGTTATTTACCATGGCTCTAATGTTATTCAAGATGCTTTGAATGGTAAACGTTTAACAATTGGCAAAGGTGGCAAAGGTGGTAACGATGAAGTTGGTGAATTAAGTTTAAAAAACTTTAAAGATGTAACAAAAAACCTCTTAGGAGGAGTTTCACGAATGTTACCATTTGTGGTTGCTGGAGGAATTATTTTAGGAATTGGTTTCTTATTAGATTCAGGTAAAACAGGAAAAGATTTTGGGGTAACTCGTGATGTTGCTGCATGATTTTCAGGATTAGGAAAAGTAATCTTTGGTATGATCGTTCCAATTTTAGGTGCTTATGTATGTTACTCGATTGTGGGACCACAAGGATTATTACCCGGGATGACAGCAGGATTAATTGCTAATGCTCATGGAATGTTATATGATGCAGAAAATAAAACGGGATGAGCAAATACATGAGGGCGATTATTCCCTGATTCAATTTCAAACTTTAACTCAGGATTTTTTGGAGCCTTAATTGGTGGTTATCTTGTTGCCTTTGCTGTATATGGATGCCAAAAAGGATTTGCTCGGTTCCACCCATCACTACGAGGAGTTCGTGATATTGTATTAATCCCTGTTCTAACAGCTTTAGCAGCAGGAGTCTTAATGTTTGGTTTAAATATCCCACTAGGATATTTAAACTACGGTTTAAGTTTAGGTTTAAAAGCAATTGCTGATTATAATTTAAATGCTTTAATTGGAATTATTATTGGTTTAATGATGGCTGTTGATATGGGTGGACCAATTAATAAAGCTGCCTATGTCTTTGGAACCTTAACAATTGATGCTACACAAACAGCTTATGAAGGAATTCGCTCAACGAATGGGGGAACAGTCTTTATGGCTTGTGCAATGTTAACAGGAATGGTACCACCATTAGCATTAGCTCTATGTACAAGAATGTTTAAAAAATATTGAACAAAAAAAGATGTTGAGCAAGGAAATACTAACTATTTCTTAGCCGCATGTTTTATTACCGAAGGGGCAATTCCATTTGCTGCTGCTGACCCAAAACGAACAATTCCATCAATTATGGTTGGAAGTGCTATTACTGGTGCAATTGTTAGTGGTTTTGGTGTAACCTTAGCAGCACCTCACGGGGGGCTTTTTGTCTTTCCGCTATTGCAAATTCAAGATAATGGTAAAAATTGATTTAGTATTGCTAATCATGGTGCTTCAATTGGAGTAGCAGTCTTAATTTCAGTTACTGCACTAATTATTGGAAGCTTTATTAGTGCCTTGATTCTTGGATTTTGAAGAATGCATAATGTTAAAAACAATAAAATTATTTTAGCAATTTAATTTAAAAAGTAAAAACCTAACTCATTGGATTTTTATAATACTAAAATAAAAAGGGAAAGAGTACGAAAAAATGATTTATACATTAACATTAAATCCCGCAATTGACCAAGTTATTGAAGTTCCTAATTTCCAGGTAGGAGAAACTAATAAAGCGATTAGTGAGTATGAAGTAATTGGTGGCAAAGGAATTAATGTTGCCGTAATGTTGCAACATTTAGGATATTCAACTACAGCATTAGGCTTTTGGGGGCGTGATAATAAGGAAATGTTTGAACATTATTTGATAGAGCAAAAGGTTGGTGCTTGTTTTCATGAAGTTAATGGTAAAAACCGAACTAATATAAAAATTAAAAGTTTAGAAATAAAACAAGAAACAGAATTAAACGGTCTTGCTTTTTCTGTTAGTGCTGATGATGTTATGGCACTGTTAACAATTCTTAAAACAGAATTAACCAAAAATGATTGTTTAATTATTTCTGGTTCATTACCACGCAATTGTCCATCTGATTTATATCAAACAATTAGTACTTACTGTGATGAAAATGAAATCTTATTTGTTGTTGATGCAACAAAAGATGTTTTATTATCAACTTTATCATCTAAACCATTCTTAATTAAACCAAATTTAGCGGAATTAAATGAACTATTTGAAACAAATTACCAATTTACTCAAAAAGCAGAAATTGTTGCTTTAGGAAAAAGATTGCAAGAACAAGGGGCACAGAATGTTTTAATTAGTAGTGGTAAGAATGGGAGCATCTTAATTACTCCAACAAATGTTTATGTTGGTAATACTGCAACAGGACAATTAATTAATTCAGTTGGCGCTGGTGATTCAATGGTTGCTGGATTTGTTGGAACATATTTAGCAACAGATGATTATCAAGAAGCAATGTTAACTGGTATTTGTGCTGGATCAGCGACAGCATTTAGTCAAGGGATTGCTGACAAATTGTTAGTGGAAAGTTTAAAGCAACAAATCAAAATTAGTACTTTTAGATAAAAAAATGATATTTAATAATATCATTTTTTTTATTTTATGTCATATTGTTCATTGCCGTTACAATTATAGTTTATGCCCAAAATATATCTTTTTAAATCTTGTTAATGAATATTTATGATACCAAAAATTGATGGAATTGAGAATTTTACTTTCCTAAGATCAATTATAATACTTCTTTGGAGATTATAAAATGGAATCTTTTTTCTTGAAAATGGTATAGTTTGGCAAATTACGCTTTATTTACGATAAAGTTAAAATGAAAATCTTTTCCTTAATGGTAAAATAAGGAAGAATTTACTTTAAAATAGGAGGATTTTATGGCAATTATCTTAGAAGCCAAAGCTATTAGCAAAAAATACCATCAAAAATTTGTTTTAAAAGATGTTAATTTAATAATCCATCAACATGAAAAAATTGGTTTAATTGGTGCTAATGGAAGTGGTAAAACAACATTAAGCGAGATTATTGCTGGTGTGCGAAAGCCTAATAATGGTGAAATTATTTATCAACCAAATTTAACCATTGGAATGCAGTTTCAAAATTCCCAATATCCACATGGGTTAACAATAATGGATATGATTAAATATTATTGTAAAGTATTTCAGTTATCTTTCCAGCAGGATGAAATTAAACAATTAATTAGCATTTATCAGTTAACAGAAGTTGCTAAAAAAAGATTGTTAAATTATCAGGAGGTCAGCAACAGCGATTAAACATTTTATTGTCAGTTATTCATCAGCCACAATTAGTAATTTTGGATGAAGTTTCAACTGGCTTAGATATTGCAGTTAAAGAAACTATTTTTCAATTTTTAGAACAAAATATTATTATTAATCAACGAGCAATGTTGCTCGTATCACACAATATGGAAGAAATTGAACGTTTTTGTGAGCGGGTTATTTATTTATCAGCAGGAAAAATTAAAGCTGATTTAGCAGTAACTGATATTCTTCAAAAGTATAGTAGTGTCTTTAACTATACAAAAGAGATGTTTGAAAATGAACAAAATAAAGACTCTTAATTAAAAGAGTCTTTATTTTTATTAGCACTTTGATTGTAGTCTTCGTTAATTGCGTTAGCTGCGTTAATCTTATTTTCCAAATTTGGATGAATTTTTAATAAACTTCGAAAAATGATATCAGATATTAAAATTTGAACAATTTTAGAAGATAATGCTGGAAAACGCTCATTTTCTTTTGTATGAACTTCAAATAAAATTTTATGTTTAATTTTATATAATTGATCAATGTTCGGATTATTAGTAACTAAAGCCACATCAATGTTCAGCTTATTTGCTAAATTAATAATATTAACAACCTCATTTGTCTTTCCTGATTTACTAAAAATAATAATTAAATCATCGGGTTCGGCATTTGAAAGAGTAACCATTAACGAATGAATGTTTTCTGTTGTATAACAGTTATAACCAATCATATTAAGGTTACTATGTAACACCCGGCAAGCAAGAAAAGATGCACCAATGCCAAAGACGAAAATTCGCTTTTTAATAACAATATCATTAATTAGGCGGTCTAAGACTTCTAAATCAATATTGTCAATTGTTTCATGGATACTATAAGAATAATAGACACGCATATTGTTAGCGATATCTTTTAAATTCATGGTTTCATTAGTTTCGTAATTTTTGTTTAGAAAATTTAATCGTTCATAAATATGCATTTGTAATTCTTTAATATTTTTAAATCCTAAGTGTTTTGCCATTCGGGTAATAGTTGATTCACTAACATAGTAAGCTTTTGCTAATTCAGTTATTGTTTTACTAGTAAATAGCACAGGATTTTGAATAATTTGTTCAATAACTGATAGTTCAGTATCAGTCAAAGTATTTTTATCATATGTTAACAGAGACAACATAGAAACTCCTTTCATCAACCTCACCATGAAAATTATTTTCATAATATTAACTAATTCTATTTTACAACATATTATGCGATAATAAAGTGGAAAATAATCTTTAATTTTGTCGAAAACTCTTGATGAAATAAAAAAAATCATCAATATGACAATTTGAAAACTAATTTTGTGTAAGATTATGATTTTGCTTTAAATWT
>NZ_RXFZ02000018.1:0-10721 GCF_044714365.1 Spiroplasma sp. hy2 | reverse complement strand
WTYTAATTATTTTTTTCATTAATTATTTACCTCCATATATTAAAAATATACCTAATTTTAGGTATATTTTATAAATATCAAGAGTTTTCGACAAAATTAAAGAAATTATTTTAATATTTAATTTTTTTCAAACATAAACCATATGGTTTTGCACAATATTTTGTTGTTGCTCCTTTAGGCGGACAGTTTAATTGTGCTTGTAGTTCAGTTAAACTAACTTTGCCAGCATAACAAGCTAAAATAGTTTGTGTCAACATGCGAATTTGATAACGAATAAAACTTTTCCCCCTAAAATGAATTTCAATTTTTTTTGCTTTGTTTCGTTTAACCCAAATTTTGTTAATTGTCCGTACTGTTGCAATATCCTCGGTTGGTTTAACCCCTGCAAAATAAGCAAAATCGTGTGTTCCAACAAAAATTTGACTAATTTGATGTAACTTTTTAACATTTAATGGTGCATTAACTTTAAGTTCATAACGGTGGTTAAAAAGATCATACTCTTGATCATTAATTGTATAAACATATTCTTTTACTTTTGCAGTTCGAACACTAAAATTTTCAGCTACAAACTGATATCCTTTAATATTAATATTTGGTGGTAAAGTTTGACTAACGGTTTTAATAAAAAAAGCTAAATGTCGTGGTTGGAATGTTAGTTTTACTAATACCTTTTGATCACAAGCGTGCACACCAGCATCCGTTTTACTAGCTCCTAAAGTTCAAATTTTTTGATGACAAATACCAAAAAATGCTTTTTCCAATTCACCTTGAATTGTTCGAGCATTTTTTTGTTTAACTCAGCCACTATAATCATAACCATCATATTCAATACTTAATAATAAATATAACATTATCATCCTAAAACAAATTCATCAGTATGTGGAATCCGAATTTGTAAAAATCCTGTTTTAATTTTATCAAATATTCATCCATTAGAATTGTTATCTCAATGTCAAACTTGATAAAAAGTTTCATATTGCCCCATTGTTACTGATTGAGCAATAATAATGCTAGCAATTCCAACTCCAAAAATAAATAATAACACATCAGGAAAATGAATTCGATAATGACGATAACGTGTTCGTTTGGCATGGGGGTCATAACCACGAGCATCCATTGCATATGCTAAATCTTCAGCTTTTTGAAATACTGATACTAATAATGGAATAATTAACGCTGTTGTTGACTTAATTTTATCTTTAAAATGACCATTTTTAAAATCAACCCCACGTGAGGCTTGCGCTTTCATAATCCGTCCCGCTTCTTCAATTAAAGTTGGAATCATTCGTAAGGCAATTGAAATAATTGTTGATAAAATATGAACTGGAAAGCGCACTAGTTTTAATGGACTTAATAAATCTTCTAACGCTAAAGTTAAATCTAATGGGCGCGTTGTTGCCGTTAAAATTGTTGTAATTAAAATCATTAAATAAATCCGGCATGCCATATAAAGGGCATTAAAAATAGCTTTTTCAGAAAAAGCAAATCAACTTTTTCCTCCCGCAGCAACAGGCCCTGTTGCTGTTGCTTTTCCACCTCAATGTCATCCAATATAACCATCCGTAACTAAAAAGCAATTAATTAACAACAAAATAATAAACATAAATAAGATTGGTTTTAGTAATGCTCGTAATAACCTTGGCGGTAATTTGGCTAAAAAGAACAAACTAAAAATTGTTATTCCTAAAATGGCATAACCGGTAAAACCAGTTGAAAAAAAGATTGATATCATTAATGATAACAACATAAATAATTTTACCCGTGGATCCATTCGATGAATTGGGGAATTATAAGCAATATAACGTCCAAATGATAAGCGCATCTCTTTTATCCCTTTCTTTTTTGTTCTTTATGTTCAATAATTTTTTTTGCTAATTGGTCAATATTACGAATATTAACATTTGTTAAATCAAGACCTTTTTCTTGCAATTGATAAATCAAATGATAAATTTTTGGTGGTTCAATTAATAATTCTTGTAATAAATTTTTATCCTTAAAAATTTCAAATGGTGATCTAACTTTTAAAACTCGGCCTTCTTTTAAAGCAATAACTTCATCAGCAATTTCTAAAACATGGTCCATATTATGCGTTACTAAAATAATCCGTTTATTTTGTTCCTTATTAATCCGTTGAAATAATTTAATAAAATCCTCTTCACCTTCAGGATCTAATCCAGCGGTTGGTTCATCTAAAATTAGAGTATTACCCTCCATCGCTAAAATTCCCGCAATCGCAACCCGGCGTTTTTGCCCTCCTGATAAATCAAATGGTGAACGCTCTAAATAATTTAATGGTAAACCAACCATTTCTAGATATTTTTTGGCATTTTCTCGAGCAACTTCTTTATTTTCGCCCAAGTGAACTGGACCAAACATAATATCTTTTTCAATTGTTTCTTCAAATAATTGATATTCTGGAAACTGGAACACTAAGCCAATTGATTTTCGTAATTGTTTAATATTTTTAATGCGTTTTTGTTTTGCTTTAATAATAAAACCATTTGCATCAACCACTCCTGTCGTTGGAATTAATAAACCATTGATATGTTGAATTAAGGTTGATTTGCCGCTTCCTGTTGATCCAATAATAGCAGTAATTTTCCCAGGTTTAATAACAACATTAATATCTTGCAAGGAAGTATATTCATAAGGTGTTTTAGGAGCATAAACATAAGACACATCTATGAATGTAATATCAACATTTTGTAATGCTTCAATTTTAGGTTGTTTTTTTACTTTTGACATATCTCATCCACCAACTCTCTAAGATCTAGTGTATTTTTCACTTTTAAACCATTTAAGCGTAAACTATCAACGACTTTTGAAACAAAAGGAACATCTAAATGAATTGATTTCAAAAACTCTTCATCATACAAAACTTCATGTGGTTTTCCACATTTAACCATTTGACCTTTATTCATAACAATCACTTTATCAGCATTTAAAATTTCATCCATATCATGCGTAATTGAAATAATTGTTTTTTCGCGTGATTCTTTTAAATCCACCATAATTTGTTTAATTTCTTTTCGTCCTTTTGGATCTAACATACTTGTGGCTTCATCAAAAATGATAATATCTGGTGATAATGCTAGTGCTGAAGCAATTGCAACCCGTTGTTTTTGCCCTCCTGATAACATTAGTGGTTCATGGTCAAGAAAATTATTCATACCAACTTTTGCCGCAGCTTTATCAATAATTGCTTGCATTTCTTTTTGCGGAATTTGGCGATTTTCAAGTCCAAATGCAATATCATCACGAACTGTTGAGCCAATAAATTGATTATCTGGATTTTGGAACACAATTCCTAAAAATTTTCGAATTCCTGTAATTGTTGATGAATGAACTTCATTACCAAAAACTTCAATTTTCCCTTTTTGTGGGCGTAAAACACCAATAATAATTTTACTAATTGTTGATTTTCCACTACCATTATGTCCAATGATTGTAACATATTCCCCATGGTTAATTTCAAAACTAACTCCATCAACAGCATTAGGATGATTTTCCCGATAGCGAAATTCAACATCAGTTAATTTTAATGAAATATCATTTAGTTTCTCTAACCTTGCATTTATTTTTTTTGTTTTTTTTGCCATTTCTTCTCATCCTTAATGTTTTTTTACATAATATTTTAATTATATACTCAATATTTAAAAATATTAATTGAAATTTTATCTTTCCAATTATACCATTAATTATATATAAAAATTATAAATACACAATAAATCATTACTTTTTTGTAAATTATCTGCGCTCTATCAATAACCGCCATCATTAAAAGGATTATCATCTAAGTCAATATTTTGAACATAGACATCCCGTGGTTTTGCTCCATTTTGTGGACCAATAATCCCATTTTCTTCTAAAGCATCAATTAAACGACTAGCACGATTATATCCAATTGAGAATTTTCGTTGAATTAAAGATGTCGAAGCTTTTTGATTTAAAATCACAAAACGTTTAACTTCTTGATACAATGAATCAATATTATCGTTTTCATTACTACTTCCTGTTTCACTATTTATTTCAATATTTAAAAACTCTTCATCATAATCAGGTTCTTGTTGAGCACGGCAAAATTCAACTAATCGTTGAATTTCATCATCAGAAATAAATGCCCCTTGCGCACGGGTTGGAATATTTTGCCCGGCAGGCGCATATAACATATCACCATACCCAATTAGTTTTTCAGCCCCACCTTGGTCTAAAATTGTACGAGAGTCAATTGCTGAAGTAACTGAAAAGGAAATTCGCGATGGAATATTTGTTTTAATTACCCCGGTAATAACATCTGTTGAAGGTCGTTGTGTTGCAATCACCATATGAATTCCAGCGGCACGAGCTAATTGCGTAATTCGCATAATTGAATCTTCAATATCTTTTCCAGCTGTCATCATTAAGTCAGCTAATTCATCAATTATAACAACAATATAAGGTAAGCGATCTTTTGCTGTAACTTTTTTATTAAACGATTCAATATTGCGGACTCCACGTTCTGATAGCATACTATAACGACGTTCCATTTCAGCAATTATTTTTTTTAAGGCAGAATTTGCTAATTTAGTATCTGTAATAACTGGCGCTAATAAATGGGGTAAATTATTATAAACAACTAATTCAACCTGTTTTGGGTCAATTAATAATAATTTAACTTCCGATGGTTTTGTTCGTAATATTAGCGATGATAAAATGGTGTTAATACAAACAGATTTTCCACTACCTGTTGAACCAGCAACTAATAAATGTGGCATTTTATCTAATTCAACAAAAATAATTTCTCCGTTCACACTACGACCAATGCCAACTAATAATTTATGATCTTGTTTTTCTAATGGTAACCGTTCCATAATTTCACGTAATGTTACTTTATTACTAATTTCATTAGCAATTTCAATTCCAACCGCTGACTTTCCCTGAATTGGGGCTTCAATTCGAACATTTTGAGTCGCTAAAGCATATTTTAGATCATTTTCTAAATGCATAATTTTGTTAACTTTCACTCCTGGTTGCATTTGAACTTCAAATTTTGTAATAGTTGGGCCAATATTAATTCCTTGGACACTAGCAGCAATATTAAATTGTTGAAAAACTTGATTAATTTTCACTGCTTTCTTTTGCGCAGCAAGTTTATTTCGTTCATTATTACGACGGTTATCTTCCTTTGGACTTAATAAACCTAAATTTGGTAATTTGTAATGTGGATTATTAAAAGTATTTCGGCGCGAAATAGTTTGACTATTTTTTTTATTAATCTCAATTGACTTGGGTTTCATAACACGGTGGGATGGTTGATACGGCATGTCAAAATGTTGTTGATCCATTAATGGTGGCTCATAATTCGAATAATATTCATCTTGATATGGTTCTAATGGATGATGATATTCTGAATTACTTTGTCGATGATAAATTCCTTCATTAATATCAACTGTTTCAAATTGCTCTGATGGCGTTGGATTAAATTCTTCTGTTGGTAATTGTTCATCATAAAATGATGTTTGCTTTAAAGTTGTTGAATTACTACCTCGATTAATTTTTTCAAAAGGCGTGATATCAGTTGCTGAATTCAACTTATCGCGTGCAACATCAATATTAATATCTTTTCCATAAGAAGAACCATACACTGGTAAATCATCAAGTTTTTTATTAAGCGTATTATTACTACGGCGATTACGTGGTTGAATATATTGATCCGGTGTTAATTGCATTCGTGAACGGTGCGGCAATTGCGAAGAATGTGGTGACTGTGAAGGCCCTGAATGATAATCATTAAAAGGTTCTTTTGCATTGAAAGGTTCTTTTCGTAATTCTGGTGTAGAACTAGTTTGATTATCAAAACAAACATAATTTTGTTTCATTTTTTTCTTACCAACAAAATCATCCGCAATTAAATCATCAATTAAATGTTGGTCATGTAAGGCTGTATATGATGGCATTTGAATTGTAATATCTGATGCTTCTGTTGTATGCATAACTTGCCGAACTGAAAATAATTCCTCATCAGGAATATTAAAATTTTGGTAAATATTTTGCTTTTGACGTCGATTTGCTGATAAACGTAATACACGTACACCTTGTTGCTGACGTTCATTTTTTGGTAAAAACATCCCAATTGCTGTTCCGGTTGTGACTCAACTTCCTCATAATAAAAAAACTGATAAACACAAAATTAATGAACCAAAAATGGTAGTATAACTAGCAATCCCAGCTAAAAGATCGCCAATCATACCCCCTCCAGCACATAAAGTAATTCAAGCACCATTAAAACCAACAAATGTTATCGGATGGTTTGGATTAGGATTAAAAATTGATGCATCTTGTCACCGTTGCAAATAATTCTTAACAACATCTAAAAAAACAGTTTTATCAAAATACGCCATTTGCTCGTTAGCATATTGATAAATTAACAAAATGCTACTTACCAATCAGCAGGATAAAATGATAAAGGTTACCACCATTCAAATTACCCGTGATTTTAATCGAATCCGTACTCCAATAAAAATTGTCAAACCTAGCACTAAGCATACAAAATACATTAAATACTTAAACCAGCCAAATGCAAATGTAAATAAAACATCATCAATAAATTGCCCAATTAAAGTAATTCGCCCTATGGCAAGAATAGTAAAAAACGTCACTAATAATGCCCCAATTACTCACCCGATGGAATCATTACGACGCTGCTTTTTTTCGACTTTTAAGATTGCAGTTTTCTCATTCTGATCATTTAATAACTGATCATCATAAGATTTCTTTTCCATAGTGCAGCCCTCCTAAAATTCTAAATATTTAAAAATTACTTTAAATATGACCATACACTTTAAAAACTTCAAATATTTATCTACTATAAATATATCATAAAATTAAATTTCATTCACAATTGCTAAAATAATTGGTGTTTTTCCTGTTTCTGTTTTAACAAATGAACTAATTGTCGATCTAATTTCATTTTTTACTTCATTGACATCATACATTTCACCAACAACAGCTTTTTTATAATGTTTCTCAATAATTTCAATAATAACTTTTTGCATTTTACGGAAAATATCATTATTTTCTTGAATATAAATTACTCCTCGCATTTGCGTGTCAATTAAAGAAACCAATTCCTTTGTTTTACTATCAATTGAAACTCCTATAATAACAACTCCATCAGTAGCTAATTGCTTTCGTTCATTTAAAACAACTGCTCCAATGTCACCAACGCCAATCCCATCAACATATAAATCAGCGGTTTTTACCTTATTACTTTTTTTCGTATATTCACCATCAATAAATTCAAGACCTTTGCCATTATCAACAATAAAAATATGTTCTGGATTAATCCCAGCTTCAATTGCTGCCATTTTTGCTTGCACAAAATCTTTATATAAACCTTTCACTGGCACAAAATATTTTGGATTAATAATTGAACTCATTAATTTAACATCTTCATAACTTGCTGTCATTGTTCAAACTTTTTTATCCGATAAAGCAATTGTTTTTGCGACAGTTCGTGCTAATTCATCTAAAACATTGGCATGATTTAATTCACTTCCTGGGTTTGGCGGTGTTGCTAAAATAATTGTATCACTTTCTTTAATATCTAGAATATCATCATTACCAGAAGCAATTTTAATCAAACGACTATATAAACGTTCTCCACTACCAGTTACAATAATTAATGATTTTTCTTCTTTAACTGCTTCTTGTAATCCTTTTAAATTAATTCCATTGAAATTTAGTTTTTTACTATCCGATAACACTTTTAATGACTCTAATAAAGTTTGACCATAAATTCCAACTGAAATATTATTTTCACGAACTAAATCAAATAACTCACTAATTTTATGTAAATCTTGATCAAAACAAACTAAAATAATACGATCTTCTGTTTCTTTAACAGCTCGTTCAATATAATTTTTAATCTTATGGTTTGGTGCTGTATAATCACGGCGTGAAGCTGATGAGGCTTCTGATAAAAATAATAATACCTTATTTTTAGCAATAATTTGATTTAAATGTTGTAAATCTGTTGCAAAATTAGGGTCTGCTTTAGCATCAAAAATATAATCTCCAGTATAAATAATTGTGCCATCAGGTGTATGCAATGCAAAACCAAAACTATTTGGCATATTTGTTGTTGTTGAAAATACTTCAACCTTGCATAAACCAAAATCAAGAATATCTTTTGCATTGATAACATGAAAACATTCTTCTTTCCCACGAACTTTAAAACGTTGTAAATGGAATTTTAAAATATTACAAGTTAAATCACTTCCATAAACTGGGAGTGCCAATTCTTTTAAAATATAAGTAAGTGCTTCAGAACATTCATCCGAAGGTTTTGTAATAAAAACACCTTTAATTCGAGTACGGTTTTCTTTTAGATAATCAAAATTAGGAATTACTACATCAATTCCTAAAATTCCACGTTCCGGATTTTTTGTTCCCGCATCAAAAATAAAAATATCTTGTTCTACCTCAATGCAGTATAAATTTTTACCTCGCTCGTCTAATCCACCAAGAGCGAAAAAATTAATTTTTGCCATAATTAAAATCGTCTACTTTCTATTCGCTGTTCATTAATTAATACTTATTTACATTTTATTTTTTAAATGTATTTATACATTTTTCCCCTTAATACAAATGTAATCTCTCTAAATAAATGTAATCTTAATTATTATACATTACTATTAAAAAAATATCCAAATAATCGGAAAAATATCATATTTTTATTATCATAACACATTTTTTGAGTTAAAATAATAATATTTAAAAGGATGTGAAAATAATCTTGAAAGCAATTTTTCCATGTAGTTTTGACCCAATTCATGATGGTCATCTTAATATTATTAAAAAAGCAAGTACTCTCTTTTCAAAATTATATGTTGTAATTACGAATAATTTAGAAAAATCAAATCAAACGAACATTAAAACGCGTGCTAAACAAGCTGCCATAGCTTGTCAAAACCTTAATTTAAATATTGAAATTGTTATTAATGACCAAATGTTAACTAGTGATTTTGTTAAACAATTAGGGGCTAAATATATTATTCGAGGCCTACGAAATAATAACGATTTAAAATATGAAATGGAATTAGCTTTTGCTAATAAACAATTAAATAAAGATCTTGAAACAATTTTTTTTATTGCCGATTATGGTTTGAATGAAATTTCTTCAACTTTTTTAAACCAAATTAAGCAATTAAAAAAATAAAAAAATATTGAGTTTCAATATTTTTTATTTTGTCTTTTATTTTCCTAATAAATTAAACATATTTTGTTTATAAATCTCAACTCCTGGTTGATCAAATGGATTTATCTCTAACAAGTAAGCTGACATTGCACAAGCTTTCATAAATCAATATGCTAAATAACCAAACATTTTATCATCCATTGTTGCAAATTCTAAAACAATATTTGGAACATGCCCAACTTTTGTATGAGCAGCAACAACGCCTTCAACAGCAATGGTATTTACTTCATGCAATGTTCTTCCAGCGAGATAATTTAAACCATCGGTATCTACTGCTGCTTTTGGCAGGTTAAGATCAATTTGTGGTTCTTTAATTGCGATAACTGTTTCAAATAAAATATTTTTTGTCCCTTCTTGAATGAATTGACCAAGAGAATGTAAATCTGTCGAAAAAACATACGATAATGGTAGTAAACCCTTTGAATTTTTTCCTTCTGATTCCCCAAATAATTGTTTCCATCATTCGGTAATCATCTACATTTGTAACTCATAAGTTACAAGCATTTCTGCTTTATATTTTTCCTCTTGATTTAAAATATAACGTCCAACAGCATATTTATAGGCATGATTAGTGAAATCATCAATTAAAGTATCTTGATAAGCTTGTTGTGCTCCTTTAAAGACATTATCAACATTAATACCACTTACTAACATTGCAAAAATACCAACTGGGGTTAACACTGAATATCTTCCCCCAATGTCATCCGGAATAACAAAGGTTTGATAACCTGCTTTATCAGCTAATATTTTTAGAGCACCTTTCTCTTTATCTGTAATAGCAACAATTAAGTTGGCTGCTTTTAGGCTTCCTTCTTTTTTTCTAAAAGCTCTTTACAAAGACGAAATGCAATTGCTGGCTCAGTTGTTGTCCCTGATTTAGACACAACACAAATTCCAAATTTTTTGTCTTGAAGATATTTCAAAACTTGTGCTGTATAAGTTGAAGACATTGTATTCCCAATATAAATGATTTCTACTTTTTGTTGACTATATAACCCATTAATCATTTCAATTGCTGCTCGCGCACCAAGATAACTCCCATCAATTCCAATTACCAATAAAACGTCAATTTCACTAGCTAATTTCTTTGCTGTTTGTTTCATTTTTGCAAGCTCTGCTTGATCATAATTATTTGGTCACTCAACTCAATCAAGGAAATCATTTCCTAATCCTGTTTTATTATGAATCATTTGGTGAATATCTTTAACTCGCCCTAAATATTTGTTAAAAACAGATTCGGCTAATGCATTAGTAAAATCTACTTTAATCATTTTAATAATATGCCTGCTTTCTATCTAAAAAACCTTACATTTGTAAAAATTTTAATTTATTTGCTTGTTAGTGAATTAATTTTTTCACTAGACTTCTTGCATAAGCTAGTTATTTTAAAATTCCTATAAAATATATTTAAAATAGAAATTATAGGAATCTAAAATTATGAAATTTGATAAATTTGATTTTATTAATGATAAAGAATTATTCR
>NZ_RXFZ02000017.1:0-11088 GCF_044714365.1 Spiroplasma sp. hy2 | reverse complement strand
TTTAAAATTAAATAATTTAAATAAAAAAGTCATTTTTCGTTGTAGGAAAATATTAAATTTTTAAATAAAAGACATAATTAATTAAAATTATAATTTGCTATTAGTATCTTTTTAAAAATATTTACAATTATTTTAATAGGTTATGCAAGAAGTCTAATATTAATTTTWTTAAMATTGCAAAGTTATTAAAAGGTACTTCGGAAGCGGTATTGGGAGTTACAGTGCAAGTTAATATTCCTTATGAAGTGCGATTTAAAGGAATGCAAGCGAGGGATAGCATTGAACCTGTAGTAGTTATAACTAATAATTTAGAAATTTTAAGAAATATTCAAGATAAATTAGAAGAATATTTTCTTAGTTTTATTGACAATATTTTTAAACCACTAGATTATAAAATTATTTGTACGGAAGACTTGTTTTTTAACGATATTGACCCAGATTTCTTAGTTTGGTCATTTATTAAAGAAAAACTAAAAAAGGAAGAAATTAAATTTTATGATAATGTTCGCTCAACCCTGACAAATAATATGAATAATAAATTCTTTTATATTACGAGTCACTTATATGAAAGTGAGTCTGTGTTGGCTTGAGCGGGAGAGGGGTATCCTGAAAAAAATTGACAGTAGAAAACTTTTTAAAATTTTATAAAAAAATATGCCAACAGATGGTGATTATTATATAAGGAGCATTCTATACAATTTTAAGCCAAACCAAAGTAGAATTGAAAATTTACCATTTCCAAAACCAAATAGTGCAATATTTTTTAAAACAAAAATTAGAGTTTTAATTGGGAAAGAGAAAGTTGATTTATATTTACAGGAATTTGCGGAAATAGTAATAGATTTTTGACATTATTATAAATTAGAAACATGGAAGGATAATTATCGTTTGGTTTTTAAGATGCGGCAAAATGAGTTTGATGCATTAGTTAAAAGTGCTAGTGTTTGAGAGCAAAAAGTAGAAACAAAGGATTTTACGCCAATTTTTAGACCCATTTTTAATTTTTTTAAAGAAAAATATAAATGAGATTTAAATTCTAAGTTCAAGATATACCTAAATAACCACGGAAATCAAAAATATAAAATTAATTTAATCAAAAAGCAAGGTTTTTTTGTTGTAGAAGTATTTAGACCATGACTAAAAACATTTTTTCCCTTTTATACGATAAATTTTGGTTATAATTCTTTTGCTTATAGTTTCTTTATTAGACCTAGCAGTAAACAAGTTATTAATGATAGTGACTTTGTATTTTTACAGATGCTAGAATTTAAGGTTGGTTAATTTTTATAAAAATAAATTAAATAGTAAAAAAGATAATTATTGAAGAAATTAATAATATTCCAGCAATGATTAATAATATTTTTCGTGTTTTTTTAATTATTGCTTCTTCGTCAGTTAAAGTGGATTGGTAACGGCGACGATGATCATTAAAGTAAGCTGCGGCTTGCTTATTTTTATATCAGTCTAAAATTAATCAGATTAATAAAATTAAAACAAAGAAGCTAACAACAATTCATTCTGTTTTTTTGATAGCTTTAAAGGCAAAAATTCCTAATAAAAAACTAATTCCAAGTAAAAATGCACTAGTTAAAATAGCAATTAAATAATGGTATCAAGTAATTTTTTTTAGTTTTTGATAAGTTTCTAATTTTATTGTTTGATTATGGTATGTTTCTTCAACAATTTCTTTAACTTCTTTTTCATGAATTTCTTTTTCTTCACGTTTTAATTGATGTAATTCTTTAAAAATATTTTTCTTTTTTGCCATTATTTCCCTCACATTAATATTTTTTAAATTTATTATTAAATTATATTGTATTTTTACAAAAAGTAAAATATAATTATATAATATAAAATTATATTTTGTATAAAGTACATTATTTTGAATAAGTTATTTTAAGCACATTATTTTATTAAAATTTGATAAAAGGGACATTTTATTTTTCCTTAGAACTAGGGAGGGAAAAAATATATGAAAAATATTAAAAAAGAGAAAGATATTTCTAAAACCAATTTTGATATTAGTAAAGAATATGATAACAAGTTTGTTAATGTTGATTTAGATTATCAACAAGCAAATAAACGAACATCACTTTTTACTGAAATGAAATATAAAATGGCAATTTTTAATCATCACTGTCGGGAGTTTTTTGATCGTTTTCCATTAATAGGTTATTCATTAAAAAGAATCTTTTTTGCAATTATTACTTTATTGCTAGCAATTTGTGTAATTTTTATTTTATTGCGATTAGTAACTCCCGATGATATTTATATTAAAGACATTGATATTGATAAATTAAATATTTTACCAGGTACACCAGAATATAATGCTTTATTGGAGCAAAGAATGAAAATTTTTGGAGTATATGGCTCAATTTGAAGTCAATTAGGAACATATTTACGAAATATTATGCCTTTTATTAAAAAAACAATAATTATTAATAGTGCTTTTGATCCAATAACTGGTGAATTAGTTGGTGAAAAAGTTACAACATGATTTTACTTAGGAGTTGTTTTTTCAACAGCAGTAGCACAACCAGGAGAATTAGTGTCAGATATCTTTGCACGAGCAATTCCGTATTCATTTGGTTTTGGGTCAGTTGCAGTGTTATTATCTTATTTAATTGGTGTGCCATTAGGAATCATTGCGGCAAAAAATAAAGAACGTGGTGTTGATAATACCATTAATGCTGGGTCAATTATCTTTTTAGCAATTCCACCGGTTGTTTTAGTCGTAGGGATTTATTTAATTTCAATTAATGTTTTTTATGCTCATGGTTTATTTAGTTCGGGAACTTTTGATACTAAATTTTGACCAGTATTTGCAATTTTTTTAATGATAACACCACCAATTGTTATTAATACAAGACGATATGTTATTGATGAAATGACTGCTGATTATACTAAGTTTGCCCTATCAAAAGGAATGACTAATCGTTATATTTTCTATATTCATATTTTCCGTAATGCGGGGATTCGAATTTTTCGTTTATTACCAGCAGCTTTTGTAACAACAATTTTTGGGGCAAGTATCTTTGCTGAACAAAATTGAGCAATTCCAGGGATGAGTAAATTTATTGTCTCGGGTGTTGGAAACAAGGATTCCTTTGTTGTCATGGGATATATTCTATTAACAGCAACGGCTGGAATTGTTACTAGTTTAATAGCCGATATTATGATGGCGATATTAGATCCACGAGTAAAATTAACAAAATAAAGAGAGGAGAAAAGATGATGCGAAGAGTTACAGATGAAGAGTTACTTGATTTTCAAAGTTATGATATTAATAATTTAGATCCAAGTTTATTTGAAATTGTTGGTCCTCAACTAGAAGAGAATGAACGAATTTCAACGAAATCATATCGTTATTGAAAAGTAGTTGGTCAAATTTTAATTACTAAAAAAACGTTTATTGTTTGTTTATTATTATTACTTGCAATTATCTTATTAACAGCGATTGTCCCAATTGGTAAAGTTGCGAACCCATTACCTGCTGATTTACCAATTCCTAATTATCAACAACCTTTAGCTCCAAATGCAACTTATTTATTTGGGCTGGGGATGAATGGTGAGAATTATTGAGATAAAATTTGAATTGGAATGCGAACAACCTTATTATTTACATTAATAATTGCCTTAATTCAAATTTTAATTGGTGTTATTGTTGGTTCAATTTGAGGATTTTATAAAAAATTTGATATTTTATTTATTGAAATTACACGCTTTTTAAATTTAGTACCAACACTAATTTTATGATTAATTATTATTTTTGCTTTAGGTAAAACAATGCCCGTGATTATTTTTGCCGTATCACTTACTAGTTGAATTACTTTGGCAGAGGTTATCCGAGTCCAAATTATTTTAGTCCGAAATACCGAATATAATCTTGCTTCAAAAATGTTAGGAACATCTGGACCAAAAATTGTGACAAAAAATATTATGCCACGAATTTTACCATTAATTATTCAAACAGCATCCTTTGCTGTACCAATGGCTATTGCAATTGATTCAACATTAAATTACTTTAACTTTGGTTTTGTCCAAGGACGTGAAAATACAACATTAGGATTTATTTTAAATGAAGTATTAGCATCTAGTAAGTGACAAGATTATCCACATTTATTAATTATTCCTATTTGTTTTATTGCTGGAACATCGGTTTTATTTTTCTTATTCGGAAAAGTATTTGCTGACTCATTAGACCCCAAAAACCATTATAAATAAAAATAACGTATTAAAAGGAGATATTGCTTTATGGAAAAAGAAATTGTTATTTCAATTAAAAAATTAATAATAAAATTTAAAACTCGTGCCAATGTTTTAACTGCTATTCGAAATATTTCTTTTGATATTTATGATGGTGAAACATTAGCAATTGTTGGCGAGTCGGGGAGTGGTAAGTCAGTTATGACGAAAACATTTACTAATATGTTAGAAAGTAATGGCTGAATTAGTAATGGTTCAATTGTTTATTCGCCTTCAAAAAATATTTTAGCGGATGATTTAGCGTATTTTCGAAAACCAGTTCATTTAGTTGATTTCCATAAAATTTTATTAGATAATAACTTACAAAAAAATATTATTAAGTATAATAAAAAATGAATTATTAGAACAACACAAAAAATAAAAATGATTAATAATTTGGAATTAACTAATTTGCAAACAGCAATTATTGATTTACAAAATAAAATTGAAGTGTTAAAAAAACAAATTAGTTTTAGTCATTCAAACCGAATTAATAATAAAATAGGAAAACTTAATGCACAATTAAAGGAATATAAAAATGAACAAGAGATGTTGTTAAATCCTGAATTAAAACAAAAAAAGATTGAATTTTTACAAAATCGAATTGTTGGTTATAAGAATGAAATTGACAAAATTAAAAAATTAACTTGAAGTGAAAAACGATTATTAGGGAAAAATATTCAGTTTTTAAAAAATTATTTTGAGCAAGAAATTATTCCTTTGCCAACAGAATTTAGTAAAATTCAAACTTATTTTAGTAAAAAAACTTATACCGATGGGATTCGCTATCGGATTAACAAATTAAATCAGTTAATGGCGAGTGGAAAACCATTGGATGCTGCTAATTTTTATAATGTATATGAAGAATGAAATTTAATTAAAAATTTTGAATTTATCAATAAATTAAAAGCGGCAAAACAAATTAGTAAATTACGTGGTCCAACAATAGCAACAATTTTCCAAGATCCAATGACATCGTTAAATCCATTATTATCAGTTGGCTTTCAAATTTCAGAAGTATTACGAAAACATCGTAAAATGTCACGAGCAATGGCAAAAAAAACAGCAATTGAATTACTAGAAAAAGTTGGAATTCCAAAGGCTAAAAAGCGTTATCATGATATCCCAAGAATGTATTCGGGTGGAATGCGCCAACGGGTAGTTATTGCAATTGCTTTAGCTTGTCAACCAAAAGTTTTAATTTGTGATGAACCAACGACAGCCTTAGATGTTACAATTCAAGCACAAATTCTGGATTTAATTAAATCATTACAAAAAGAATATAAATTTACTGTTATTTTTATTACCCATGATTTAGGCGTTGTCGCAAATATTGCTGATCGGGTTGCTGTAATGTATGCTGGTCAGATTATTGAGTATGGAAAAGTGAATGATATCTTTTTTGATCCAAAGCACCCTTATACTTGAGCGTTATTATCTTCTTTACCACAATTTGGTCAAAAAGGGGAAGACCTTTATTCAATTCATGGTTCACCACCATCATTATATGCAAAAGTATACGGAGATCCATTTGCTCCTCGTAATCAACATGCGATGAAAATTGATTATTTATTAGAACCACCAATGTTTAAAGTAAGTGAAACACATTATGCAAAAACATGACTATTAGATCCACGAGCTGCAAAAGTAACAAAACCAAAGCAATTACAACAGTTAGAACAAATTAAAAATGATACAAAGGTAGGTGATTAAGATGAACAAAAACGAACAAGAACAGTTTATTATGGTTCGCGATTTGTTAATTCAATTTCGCCAAAAAAATAAAAAAGTAAATGCAGTTAAAAGGGCAAGTTTTGATATTTACCGTGGAGAAATTTTTAGTATTGTTGGTGAGTCGGGAAGTGGTAAGACAACGATTGGCCGTGCCATTGCTGGTGTGCAACCAATTAAAGATGGAACCATTTATATGGATAAGCATTTGATTCGGGGAAAACCACCACAATTATATAAAATTAATTTAGATATTAATGAAAAATTGCGATTATTACGAAATAATAATATGTTATTAAATAAAAATTTAAGTAACTATATTAATAATTTAAAAATTAGTTATTATCGTTATTTTGAAAATAAAAAATATGTTGTTAATACGAAAGAATTAATACCCTATACAAATAAGCAATATTTAATAACAACTGACCTTGAATTAAAGAAAGTTGATTTACTAAATTTTAATCATAGTAACAATCATTTTACATTAGTAAAAGAAATGTATGAACATAATTTAATTTTATTAAAAGATATGTTAAAAGCTTATCAACGAATTTTTCGTTTTATGGATAATTTGCATGAATGAATGCCATCATTATCTCTTGTCCTAGAAGAAGAAATCAAAGGTCGTGTTCGCGGAAATATTGAAATTATTGAAGGAAATATTTTATTAGGGCATCAAATTTATAAAGTTCTTTTAAAATTAGAAGAAAATCGTAATGCTCTAAAAGAAAACCTTGTATTAGAACAAACACAAAAATATTATGATGCTTCTTTTGAACAATTAGCAAATTTATTATCAATTCATACTAAATTGTTAAATGAAATTCATTTTTTACATAAAAATCAACGGGCAGTTTTTATTCTTTTTGTTCCGAAGGGAAAACGAAAAAAATATATTTTAAGTTATAATAAACGTTTTAATGTTTTTAAAAATGATTTTGAAAAGACATATTTACAGGAATTACAAAAATTGGAATTAGAATCGCAAACAAATCCACAAGCAATTATTGCCTTACAGCAAGCATATCAAACCAGTGCTTTAATGATAAAAATTGCAACAATAGATATGGCAAAGACATTAAATGAATTAGCAACCACGTCTAATTTGAAAACAAGTTTAGCAACATTACCAAATAATGAATGAAAAGAAGGATTAATGACTTTGATTAAGAAAAGTGCAATAGTAGAACAGCAACAAATGATGCTTGCTGATTTATCATATTTAGCACGACATGGGGTTTTTCGTGATCAAACAACAATTAAATTATATTATCAATGAGTAGGTAAGAAGTATAAAACTTCAGAATTGGACATTATTGCTTCTAATCGTTTATTAGATTTATTAGATTTACCATTAATTGATGAAATTGTTAAAAATGCGGAATTGTTTAAATTACCCACAAGGCGAGAAAATCGTTTACAAAAGAAAAAAATTCAAATGATTTTTCAAGATCCATCTTCGTCATTAAACGATCGAATTTCAGTTGAAGAAATTATTGGAGAAGGGTTAACAAATTTTCCTGAATTATATCAAAATAATACTGCTCGCCAGTTATATTTAACTTATTATAATAATAATTTAGGAAAAAATGAAAAACCATTAAAGTTAGAGCAAATTAAAGATCGTGATGTTAAACATTTCTTAATTTTAAACATTTTAAAAGAGGTTGGATTATTACCAGAACATTTATCACGTTATTCACATGAATTTTCAGGAGGACAACGACAACGAATTGGTATTGCTCGGGCATTAATTATGAAACCACAATTTATTATTGCTGATGAACCAATTTCAGCATTAGATGTTTCAATTAGAGCCCAAGTTTTAAACTTATTAAAAAAATTTCAACAACAATATAATTTAACTTATATTTTTGTTGCCCATGATTTATCGGTTGTTCGGTTTATTGCTGACCGAATTGCTGTTATTTATCATGGTCAACTTGTTGAATTAGCAAACGCTGAAGAATTATTTACTAATCCATTACATCCATATACGCGTGCATTATTATCAGCAATTCCGTTACCTAATCCAAATTATGAAAAAGAAAAAGTTCATTTTATCTATGAACCAGAAAAAGAACATTGAGATTACTTATTTGATTTACCAGAGTTTACTGAAATTAAAACGGGGCACTATTTATTTGGGAATTCACGTGAAATTGCTGCAGCAAAAGCTAAACTTGCTATGGCAGTTGGCAGAAAGGAGGGGTAACGATGTTTAAAAAGAAATTGGCATTTTTTGCTAGTTTTACGGCAATAACAACAGTAACACCATTAGTTGTTTCATGTGGAATTAGTTTAGATTTGTTAGCAAATCGTTTAATTACCGATAATTTTTTTCGTTCTATTTTTAAATTCCCCTTAACATCATGATCAAGTGCATCAACAATGTTAATTGAAGATAATAAAATTTTAGCTGATGTTCTTGGAACATTAGTAGCAACTGATAAATATAATCGTAGTTTCGGTGATCTTGCTGAGCAAAAAGATAAAACATCAAAATATGTTGGAATTCCTAATGCTGATCAAAGTGAATGAAAATATAAAATTTCACCACAAGCAAAATGATTTGATTATCAAGGTAATTTTCAACGGCAAGTTAAAGCTAGTGATATGATTAATACTGCTAAGTTTGTTTTATTTCCAAATAATTTATCGGCAACATCAGGATTATGACGAACTTTTATTAGTGGGGCACAAGAAATTTGAGAGTATTTTCAGGCAGGTAATTATCAACCAGATTATTATAATGATCCAAATTGAAAAAAATTAGGAATGACAATTAATGAGGCTGATGATGAAATTACCATTAAATTAACAAAGTCAGCAGAATATTTTGATACTTTAATGACTTATTTAGCTTTTGCACCATTACCAGAAAAGGCGTTACGACAAGGTTATAATTATGGGACCAATTATAAAAATATTTGGTATTCAGGAGCATATTTAGTTGAAAAATATAGTTCAACTTCACAAATTTTATTGCGAAAAAATCCTGCTTATCGACATGCCAAATTAACATACATTGATAAATTAAATTATACTTATTTAGCAAATAATGATGTTTCGCGTGAACGTGTTTTATTTGAATCAGGTGATGTTAATGATTTTCTAGTTGAACCAACAGATAGTAATGGTTGAAAGAAATATGTTGGTTCTAATCCTGCTAATCCAATTTTTAGTGGTGCGTCAAGTATTATTAATCCTGATCCAACAACATATACAATTATTCATAATTATGCGAATAGTGATATTTTAAATTCAAACCCAGTTCGTGCTAAGCAAGCATTAAATGCAAGTAAGGCGTTACAATATGATAAAGTTCGAAAATATTTAGCAACCCAACTAGACCGTAGTAAATTTGTTAAATATTATTCCGAAGCCCTAGATGATTCACCAACTTCCAAGTTTTTACGAAATGTTTATACTGCACGTTATTTTGTTTATAATGGGGATGTTGATTATGCGTCATATGTTGAAGAAGCATATGCAAACCATTTTTTAGATGGTAATGCAATGGCTGCCAGCCAACTATTAAAAGATAGTAGTGATGCTTTATATCATAACAAAGATTTATTAAAAAATGATGATAATATTTTAAATGATATTCGCACTTGATTACAAACAAATATTGGTGCTTCACAAGTTGAATTTCGCTTTTTAATGAATGGAGCATACACATTAACAATTAATAAATTTTTATTGAATATGATTGACTCATTTAACGCTGAAAATGATGTAATTAAAATTATTCCAGATATTACTGTTGATGCTACAGAATATGAAACCCGTCGTAAAAAAGCCGATTGAGATATGCAAGCAGGAGGATGATCACCAGATTATGCTGATCCATATACTTACTTACGTACCTTTTCCTTAGGTGGTGATTTACAATATTATTTTGGAACTTCACGGATTTTTAGTGACCTAAAATTAACGAATAACCTTGCACCAGACTATGCAACAGTTAAGGATCAATTGAATAATCCATATTGAAATCTTTTAAAAAATACAACAGCAATTGAAAATTTTTATAATGTTTTTAAAAATTATACTAACCAAATTGCGGCAAGTGATGAAATTACTGATCCCGTTCGCTTAGCTGATCGTTATCGAGGTTTTGCCGAAGTTGAATTTAATGCTATTTATACTAATTTTATGTTTATTCCAGTTTATGTTCCAAATGGATCATATCAAATTCGAATTTCATATGTAACACCACGAACACAAGTTACAATTGGGTATGGTAGTTCAAAATATAAACATTGAGGAATGGTTTTAAATCCGTACTTACTAACGACACAAGAACGACAAATTATTGAAAAACGTTATCAACAACAATTAGAAATTATTCAAACTGATTATGCGGCGTTTAGGGAAGATTATTAATATGAAAAAGTTGTTAACATCTTTTACGGCTTTAATGGTTATTAGTGTTCCTGCGACTGTTGTCAGTTGTGTTAGAATGGAAACGCGTGATCGTAGTAAAATTTCGTTATCTTTATTTAAAAGTGAATTAGCTTTAATTTTTGTTTTTGAAACACAACAACCAACCACAAAAGTAACTGAAACGATATTTCAAAATGCAGTTTATGATGCATTAGAAACAAACGAATATCATGGTGAAATTCCAAATGCGGAATTAAAATTTATTTATTATGACAAGGATGGCATTTCAAAATCGTGAACTGATTTACCTTGACAACCACTAGCAAGTGGCGGTGCAAAGACAGCATTATTATGAGTACAAATTATTGCTAATAAGAATAGTATCCATTTTGCAGATAAAACTGATATTATTTCGATAACATTATATCAAACCCAACCACTTGCATTAGATACCATTACATCTAATTATGAAGCGAAAGTGTTAAAAGCCTTACCAGTTGAGAATATGATGGCTTATTTTGCTATCTTAAATCCAACATTTTATTTCTCACCCCGTCATTTTGCAATTACTAAAACAACTGATTATGTTATTATTAAGGCGTTATCAACTTCAAATCGATATCGTGGTGAAAATCGTATTAATATTTAGGTTACCTTACAATTTTATAAAATTAAAATATTTGGAGAAAATTTGTTTAAAAGAAATTTTCTCCTTTT
>NZ_RXFZ02000016.1:0-11508 GCF_044714365.1 Spiroplasma sp. hy2 | reverse complement strand
ATCAACGGTATTATATTTTAACGTTTAAAAAATTTAAAGCAAAATCATAATCTTACACAAAATTAGTTTTCAAATTGTCATATTGATGATTTTTTTTATTTCATCAAGAGTTTTCGACAAAATTAAAGRTAAAATTTTAAAAAAGTTTTATTTTTTTTTGATATAATACATTGATAAGAGAGCAAATATTAAGCTCGCATTTTTTAAGAAATGAGGTGAGGTTATGGGGAAAATTAAAGAATTAATTGATATTAATAAAATTGAAAAGAATTTAGATTACAATGAATTACATGAAAAAAATCAAGCTCGTAAACAAGAAACGCCATTAGAAATGATGAAACGAATCAAGGCACCTCGAATTGGTTTTTTTAAGTTAGTTGCAATTTATTACCGTCGTTATTTATTACGTTCATTTACAATTTTATTTGCATTAGTACTAAGTTCAACTTCAATTGTTATAATGACTTTTTTAATTAACCAATTAATGAGTGAAATTTTATTTGAATTTGGAGATGATCCAAGTTCAGTCACAACAGGCTTACGATGATATATATGATTAATTATCATTGGTGTTGATTTATTAATTGCCGTAATTACAACAAATATTCGTGAACGAGTAGGTGGAATGCTAGGGCGGAATATTGAAATTGATGTTCGTAATGCGGTATTAAATAATTTAGTTAATTTAAACATTGGTTATTATTCTGATAAAAAAATTGGAGAAACAATGACTAAATTAATTAATGATACACAAGTTATTGGGGATGAATCACAATTAAGCCCAGCTAACTTAATTAGTATTCCAATTATATTTATTGGTAGTGCAATTTCATTATTAAATATTGATTGAAAATTAGCATTGATTTGTTTAGGATCAACAGCATTATTTATGGTTGCTGTCGCAGTAACTTTCCGTTCACAAGCATCAGAAACAGAAAATGTTCGTGCTAAAATTACAGATGTTAATGGAGATGTGACCGATCGAATTGCATCAATTGCGCTAATTAAAGCAACAGGGACAGAAGAATATGAACGTGTTCGTTTTGAACAAATTCATAAAGAATATTACCGTGTTAATCGTCGTTTAAATCGTATTCAAGCACGAATGACAACAATTATTATTTTATGTGCATTAAGTTTAACAGTGATTGTTGTTTTAGCAAGTATTATTTTATATGGTAATAAAGGAGCAGAACATACTAATCGTATTATGAAAATTTTGCCAGCCTTTATTATAGGGGTTAATACTTTGGCATTTCCAATTTGAACTTTAACTGGATTAGTTCCAGGATTAGCACGTGCAACAGCTTCAACAAAACGAATTATTCAATTAATTCGTGTTGATACAACCATTGATCCAAACCGTAATGCGCCTGAGATACAAGAAGTTGAAGGTGATATTATTTTAAAAGATATTGTTTTTGAATACCCTGAAAAACCAGGTGTTATTATTTTACCTAAAACAACAGTTACATTTAAAAAAGGAAAAAGTTATGCTTTCGTTGGAGAAACTGGAAGTGGTAAATCAACAATTTCAAAATTATTATTACGTTTCTATGATCCAACGAGTGGGGAAGTTATTGTTAATAACACTAATCTAAAAAAATTAAATTTAGCAAGTTATTTAACACATGTTGGTTATGTTGAACAAGAACCAAAAATTTTATTTGGGGATGTAATTTATAATGTTAAATATGGAATGTTTAATGCAACAGATGAAGAAGTAGTTGAAGCTTGTAAAAAAGCCAACCTGCATGATTTAGTAATGGGTTGAAAAGATGGTTATAATACTATTTTAGGAGAACGAGGGTTTATGTTATCAGGTGGACAAAAGCAACGCCTAGTTATTGCCCGAATGATTTTAAAGAACCCACAAATTTTAATCTTAGATGAAGCAACAAGTGCTTTAGATAATATTGTGGAAAAAGAAATTCAAGCTGAGTTAGAAAAAATTATGGTTGGTAAAACAACAATTTCAATTGCGCACCGATTAAGTACAATTAAAAATGTTGATCAAATTTTTGTCTTAGGAAAAGGGCAAGGAATTATTCAAAATGGTAAGTATGATGAGTTAATTGCAGTTGATGGTCCATTCCGTGACCTTCATCGTGCTGGTAATCAAGACAAATAAAAAAGTGTTTATTTTAAACACTTTTTTATTTGCAAATCATAAATTTATTTATAATAGATTAGCTAATATTTTTAGAGTGAGGATTGAGTTATTCAAATGTTTATAGAAATTTATTGTATAATTTATTTATACATTAATTAGTAAGGATAATATTGTAAGAGTAAAAAACTATTTTTATGTTAAATTGAAAGGATGATGAAAATGAAATTTAGAGAATGGAAACATACCTTACGGGATGGTGTTGAATTACATATGTATGAATGGAAACCTGATAATGATAAAAACATTAAGGGGATTGTTCAACTAGTTCATGATAGTGCAGAGCATGCTTTTCGTTATGATGATTTTGCTAAATTTTTAGTAGCAAATGATTATGTTGTCATTGTTGAAGATCATCGTGGGCATGGAAAAACAGCTCTGTCTTCCGAAGATCTTGGTTTCTTTGCCGAAGAAGAAGGGTGAGAAAAAATTATTGATGACTTATATGAAGTAACAACTTATATTAAAAAAAGTTATCCAAACTAACCAATTGTAATGTTTGGTCATTCAATGGGTTCTTTTATGGTACGTCATTATGCAATAAAATATGGCACAAATATTGCGGCATTAGTTATTTGTGGGACAGCACATTACTCAAAACGATTGTTAAAATTTTCAGTTAAAATGGCTAAAATTGGGCAAAAAATGAAAGGACCAAAATCAAAGGATAATTTTATTTATAAATTTTCTTATGCGCCATTAAATGCTCGTTATAAAAAAGAAGGCAATTTAGGAACTGAATGATTATCAACAGATAAAACAGTTCAAGAAGCTTTTGCAAACGACCCATTAACAGGACAAGTTTTTTCAACAAGTGCTTTTAAAGATATGTTTACAGGATTGTTGTTTATTACAAATAAGAAAAATATTAAAAATACACCAGATAACTTGCCATTACTATTTATTGCAGGTGCTGATGATCCAGTTGGGAAATATGGAAAGATGGTTATGAAGACTGTTGATTTATATAAAAAGGTAGGAAAAAAAGTTAAAGTTAAATTATATCCAAATGCTCGTCATGAGATTTTGAATGAGCCAATTAAAAAGGAGATTTATCAAGATATTTTAAATTTTTATAATAAGAGTCTTTTTGTTTAAATAAAAGCACCTTATTTTTTTTAAAAACAAGAATTAGTATCTTGTTTTTTCTATTTTTTTGCTTTAATATAGTTAGTAAGCAATATCGGATTATATTGAAATTTGTGAGGAGAGAAAAATGAATTTATTACATGAATGATCAAGTTTTAATATCCTAAATTCAATTTCATTTTTCTTTAATCCGTTATTGGAACGTATTGCAATAATTTTTCTTACTAATTTTCTTTTATTCTATCTTGTTTTAAAGAATGTAAAATATTTTTTTACTATTCGCGCTAGAAAAAATGAAGCAAAATCTTTAGCAGCAAAATATTTCTTTAATGCAACTTTTGCTATTAGTGAATTTATTGTGCTTTTAATTTTACAAATCATTCTTTTACAAATTTATGCAAGTAAAACAGATACTAGTATTTATCTTAGCACTATTTTAGTTATACAATTTTTTATTGCAATTATTATCTTAATAAATAAACAATTTTTAAACTATACTTTAAAATTAGTTATGTTAGTTTTGTTCTCATTGTTGTTTTCATTTTTAATAACAAAGCAATTGTGAAATTGTTTTTATCATATTAATAATAATCATATTTTAGCATTATGATTAATAAAAAATATTTCAATTGTTTTTATTATTACATTTTTTTATTTATTTAATTTAAAAACAACATTTTTACATGATTTTGCTTTCCGAATTTTAACTTTCTTAATTTTAATTAGTAATTTTGAAAATGGCTCAGCAGACTTAAAAATTTTAGATCGTTCATTGTTTTTTAAAATTATTTTAAAAATAATTAAAGTTTTATGTTTATTAGATTTATTTTTCTTAATAAAAACTGCCAAGAAAACAATGAAAAATTTATGACAAATTAATGATGATAATTCAATTCAACTTGTTGCACTTTTATTATTGTTAAATAATATTCGTTTTTTTAATATTAGTGAAAAAAATGGTTTAGAAAATTTACCAAATAAATTCTTAAGAAATGAAATTAATGGTTGAAGAGGGATCCTTCAAGAATAAAATAAGAATTAATTTATTTTACTAATTCAATGATTTAGTTATTTATTAATTATAAAAAGAAAAGAGGGAATAATAATGCGAAAGTTACTTAATATTTTAGCAGCAGCAACGTTAGTAGCAACGCCAGCTCTTACTGCTAGTTGTAAAACTAAGACAAAAACAGTAGAAGACAAATATAAAGATTTATCAGTTGAAAATTTACCTAATGGACCATTAAAATCAAAAATTTTACAAACAACATTATTTACAAAACTAACAATTGCGAATCGACATGAAAATTTAAATACATATACACCTTCAATGTTACAAATGTTAATGCGACTACCTGATTCATATAAAGATAAGGATGGTAATATTGTTGATAGTGATTACTATCGGGGTAAATATTTAAATAAAAATAATGGGATGCCGTTAACAACTTTATCATCAAATTATGAATATATGAATTTATTAGATAATGAATTATATAATACAGAAAAACAAACTAAGAAAAAAATTCCTGATTATTCTGATAAAGACCGGTTACCAACAATTCCTAATTTAGCAGAAAATAGTAATATGTTAAATTATTGATTTGATGGCGGACCAATGTCAAGTTATTCAACTGCAAAGGAAATTTTACCAACTAAATGTGATGATAACAGAATTAATCAAAACATTATTGATGCATGTAATAAAGCAATGTTTGAGATGCCACGCGTAACTTATTTTTATAATTTAAATATGGATTATAATCCAGTGGCAACAAAAGACATTAAATTTGATACGAGTACAAATCAAAACTTCCTTATTAATAATCAAAAATTTGCGACAGGAGGCCCATTTAAAACAGCTCAAAAATCAGAAGAGCAAGATAAATTAGCAATAATTTTACAGTTAATTTCAATGACGAATATGTTTACAGACCGTTCACAATCAAAAGCATATATTAATCAATTGAACAATTTTTTAGCTTTATCAAAAGATAGTGATGGAACATTTATGGGAAGTATTTTAGGAGCTATTTATTATCAGATTTTTGCTTCTCCTAAATTACCTAATGACCCAACAAAAGAAAATGCAAATTATATTTTTGCAAAATTTGGGTTAACAAAAGCGTTGCAACTTTTAGGTAAAGATAATACTGAAAAACAAGCAATTCAACAAAAAATTGATGATTTTTTCACTAAACAATCACAAGTTTTTAGTGATTTATTAGCAGTAAAACCAATGAAACCGGAACTAAACTTAGCTAATCCAGAAGATCAATATAAAAATCGTGATGCAATGTGAAATGGTAAAACACCAAACTTAAAATTAGCTGATTTATTGTTTAAAAAAGATGATTCAACAAAATCTTTGGCTGAATTATTTACTGATTTTGGAGAATATCTTGATGATTTATATACTAAAGCAGATTTAGAACGCCAAGAAGAAGCAAATAATTCAATTAGTAGTTTTTTAACACTTGCTGCTAATAAAATTACTCCTGGATTTAAAGTAGTATTACAGTCAATGTCAAAAATGATGTTATCAAAATCAGAAGGTGGTTTAGGAACCTTAAGTGTTAATGATATTAATCGTTTTGTTGTTGCTTTATCAAAAGGAATCTTACAAAGTGCTAATGCGTTAACAGAAGTTAGCAAGTTGCCATGATCAGAAGCAAGTGACCAAGAACAAAATCAAACAAAAATTGCACAATTATTAACAGGCAGTGATGACCCATCGACACCAGCAAAGGGTTTATTTATGGATTTAGCATTTACATGGTTTAATGATAGTGCGCAACCAGTAAGGGCATTATTAAACAAATTATATTTTGATCCAAATTCAGAAACACGAAAAGATTTTTTAGCAATTAATAATGCTTTATATGATTATTCAAATACTTTATTATTAGGAGCAAATTGAAATATTAGCAATGGTAAATTAGAAGAAAATAAATTATCGTATGATATTGAATATCAAGGAACAGGTGATGCTGATGTTGCTGCTAATTTAGATTTACATCAAAAATGATATGTTTCAAAAGCAGACATTAAGACTTATCAAGATTTAAATGCAGCTTATTTAAATGCATTAGGTAATCATGATTTGGATTGATTTATGAAATATGATGGGCTAGGAAATAATTACCAAAAAGTGCATTATAAATATAAAGTAACTTGAATGAATATTAATCCTGGTGATGATAGTCATCAATATTGAGTAATTTCTAATATTCAATGATTTGCAAAAGATAGTAGCGGGCAATGAAAACGTTATTATGATGCAATTGAAAATGATTAAAAGTGGAATATAAGGGCTAAGCATGAAAAAAATATTGTTAATGAAGCAAGGGAATTTAGGAATAATTAAAGCAAAAGGGCAATTCATTTCATTGCTTCTTTTGATTTTTATTTGTTCAATTATTACTTCTTGTCTATTTACAACGGTCACTAGTTTACAATCAGCAAATCGACAAATGGATTATGGTAGTTTTGATTATAATTATTCATTTCATTATTCAGCAATGGATTTTGAAAATTCAAATATGCAAACAATTACTCCAAGTTTTGCTTTTGATACAGAATATGTTTTACTAGAAAACAATGGTAATAAATTAACATATCCAAAAATTACAATTGGTGCAGCAGCGACAGATGTTTTTACTGCATTAAAACCATCTGATATTAATTTTAAATTAACAAATGATAAAATTAGGAATTTAACATTAAATTTAACATTACGAACAACTGCGCCAAATTATCAAAACTCATTAATAGCAAAATTACGAGCAATGGGTTATAATGCTTTAGCTGACCAATATTTTAAACTATTTTATACAACGCAAATATATAAGAACTTTTTAGGAATTATTACGGACTATATTAATACTAGTTTTTTAAAAAAACAAAGTAATGCAACGAATGAAGAAATTAAAGTAAGTATTGCTAATTTTATTAATGGAAAAGCAACTTCCGAACAACGAGCAATTGAACGATGAGATTATAATTTAAAAACAGTTGATAATGATTTTACTAAATTTGATATTCCTGATATTACTTTAACATTGGGAAAACAAGATAATAAAACAGTGGTAACTAATATTTCAGAAAATACTTTATTTGAAAAAGGGCTTCGTGGTAGTTTTGGCGTTGCTATTCGTTTTAATGTAATTGATACAAGTAGAAACAAGGAAACACGAATTCAGTATTTAGCACAATCACCGTGGCAATATATTGATAAATTAAATCAAACAGGAATTAATGAAGCCCGAATGGTTATTGGTGATTTATTTAATAAAGTTACTTTTTTTGGTAATTATAGTGAACGAAGTTCTTTTCTTAATTTTGTACAGACTTATTACACAATGCTGGGCGTTGTTAGCAATTTTGATATTGCAATTCGACAAGAAGTTACAACTTGGGATATTACTAATAATTTAAAATATAAAGTAATTGGTTGACATGATTTATTAAAAGAAGAACAATTAAAGCTTTTTGATAAAGTTAATGAGTGGTCAGGACCATCATTAAATGAATCGACAATTAGCAATTATTATGCTGTTGTTAGTCCTAATTATCTAAAAGCACATCATAAAAATTTGCGTGATAATATCCAAATTGGCGAACGAACATTTACAATTGGGGCAAGTGGTGGTGATACTTTAAATATTTATCCAACTATTTATGAAACTGATTTTATTCCTGATTTTAAAACGGATGTTGTCATTTATCTATCGTCTTATGGAATGTCTTTATTAGCAGAAGATAATAATAAAGGTTTAATTAGTTTAAAGGATAATTCGCGAGTATTCTTAAAAAGTTTAACAAATAGACCAACCGAGAATTTAGCAATTTTTAAAAAATATTATGTAAATAATCCTAATCAATTAGATTTTTATGCTCAAATGCTAACCAAAAATTCAACACCACTGGGCAATGATCATTCAATTGGTGCTTTTGAACCAAAAGAAGTAACAAGTTCATTAACACGACGCTATGATTTATTAGCAAAAACAATTAATGTTTACATTTATATTGGCTTATTCTTCATTATTATTTTTGCCATAACATTATTTGCTGTTTCATATATTATTATTAAAGAAATGATTAAACGTGAGTCACCACAAATTGGAATGTTAAAAGCTGCTGGCTATTATTTACGTGAAATTGCACTTTCCTATTGAAGCATTTTAATGGTTAGTATTTTAATTGCAGTACCAACCGGTTGATTAGTTGGAATTACCGTCCAATTATTCGTTATAAAATTATTTAATATGTTTTTTATAATTAATTGGAGTTTTACTTGAAACTGAATGATTTTACTTTTCCTAATTGGGTTCTTTGTTATTTTCTTATCATTAATTACTTTTATTACTTGTTATTTTTCAATTAATAAAACAGAAGTTTTAAGTTTAATTCATCCAATGCGTGAGTTAAAAGTTAATAATAGTTTGGCCCGTACTGTACGTAGTTTCCATTTTAAAACTTTTGTGGGTCGTTTCCGGATGGTTGTTTTATCAACTTCACTAAAACAAGCATTTACTTATTTAGGAATTTTTGCCTTAGTGACATTTACTTTGACTGTCTCATTATTAGCACCAGTCTATGCAAAAAATTTTAATACAAATTATTATAAAAACATTAAATATGGTAGTGAAGTTAAATACAGTAATGTCATAAGTAATAATCCGTTTTCTTATTATAAAACTTATGCATGAAATGGAATTGATAATGTTCCTAAGTCAACTGATCCAATTGAACAAGATTTATATCCCATTGGTGGAATAACACCACTAGCAAATTACTATAGTATTGATGGAGGAGCGATAATTAAACCATTAAAAGCGGTGAAACAAGAGCCAACTGTAGCTGGGATTTTAAAAGATATGTTATCTTATAATTTTGTTACTTTATCAGGAACTAATTTATCATTAGGAATTTTTAATTATTTAAATAATTTAGTAAAAAATTCTTCAGCTGGTGATAGTGTTCGAGCTTTAGTATCAGAAATTTTATGTACCGTATTACCAAAAGCATTAGGCATTGGGGCAATTCCATACCCACCATTTACTGACAAGGAAGATTATCCTGCGTTATGAAGAACATGTTTTAGTAAAGCAACAAATGGGATTATCCCGGCTGCAGTTAAAGAAGATTGAAATAAAAATCCGGATCGAGCAAATCATTTTGCATTAGGAATTGGAACAATGAGTTATAATCCAGCAACTGATGATGTTTTTACTAGTTTTGATGGAACATATAATAATGATAAGCAATTTTCTATTTATGGAATTAATCCAAATACCAAAATGTTAAAATTATCATCCGCTGAGCGTGCTATTTTAGCAAATAATAATGGTACCGTAATTAATGCAATTGCGAATGTTACTGCATTACATCGTTTAATTCTTAATGTTGGAGAGGAAATTGAATTAACTCCCGAAGTAACAACATTGCAATATAATACTGGTCAGCATGAATGAGCAGAATTTACTAACAATAATACAGATTTAAAATATCAAAACTGAAAATATAATTTAAGTGGTAATGCTGTTGGATGAAATGTAAATAATTATCAAAGTTTGTATTCATTAGATAAAAGTTATTTTACTTATAATACAAGTTCACAAACAAAATATTATGTTACTGCTGATCGGAAGAGTGAATATCATAATTTAAATAATGTTGAATTATGGATTCCAACGAATTCGGCGATGGAAGCAATTTGAAGTAAAAAAATAATTACATTGAGTAATGGTCTTCAACGGATTTTATTAAAAGAATTAACAGTTGACGGAAATAAAATTATTCGAAAAGAACGAGTTGATAATAAAGAGTACTGAGTTATTAAACCATATAATTTTAGTTTTGGTGGAACATATAGTGGCGATTTTATTGATGGAATTCCAACAACATGATACCAAGCTGCTGTTGATAATAATTTTATTAAAGCAGCACCATCTTTAACACAAAAGCCAGTTAAAGTTAAAATTGTTAAAAGCATTTCAACTTATGATACACCACGCTTGTTTATTAGTATCAATGATGCTAATCAAATTAATTCATTTCCAATAAATAAAATTGATAATAATTTAAATATAATGCAATGATACAATGGAAAATATACAACCGAATTACAACCATCTGATCAAATTAATCGTTATGCGTTATCATCAACAAATGGTGATTTATCATTAAATAATTTTACGACTTCTTATAACTCATCTGTTTTGACAGCTGATTATGTTGGTATTAAAGCCAAAATTATGAGTCGGGTTATTATTGTTGCCTTATCAGTTGCTTTAATTTTTATTGTCATTATTATTATGGTTTCTGTTATTATAATATATTTTGCAATTGATCTCTTTATTAAAAAGTTTATTAAAATTATTGCAACAATGAAAGTACAAGGTTATAGTCGTTGAGAAATTAATAATTTAATATTAGGAATTTTTATTCCCTTTGCTGTTGTTGGTTGATTACTAGGATATTTTATCACTTGAGGTTTAACATGGACAATTACCCAGCGGATTTTAATGTTCTTTAATTTCTATGTTTCAATTGGAACAGGACTAATTACATTACCAATTATCTTAGGAGGAATTATTATTTTATATGTTATCTCGTACTTTATTTCAATGAAAAAAATTAATCAATTAAATATTCAGGAAATTGTTATGATGGAAAGTTAACAGGATTTAATAAAACTATGGTTTAGAACCATAGTTTTATTTTAATTCATTAATAGGTTTTAAAAACAGTAAAAATAGCGTATAGTTAATAGTAAAGATTTATTTTAGATAAGATAATTTATTTTTAATGAGGGTTTGAAATGTTTAACTTTACAACAAAACAAAAGTGAGTAATTAATGGTAGTTTATTAGGAATGACTTTATTAGCTTTAAGTGGGTTATTATGTTATTTTTTAAAATTGTTAATTCCAGCGATTGTTTTATTATTAATTGCTGGTCTTGGTTTTTTTGCGATAATGATTATGTGACTCGTTATGGAACGGCATAATAAGAAAAAGTAAGGAGTTGATGTAATATGACTGAAAATGAAATTATTCGTAAAATTAAAGATATTAGTATAGATACTGATCACCGGTTTTTCTTTTATCGCAAAATATATTTTACAAAATTTAATGATTAGACTTCTTGCATAACCTAGTTATTTTAAAATTCCTATAAAATATATTTAAAATAGAAATTATAGGAATCTAAAATTATGAAATTTGATAAATTTGATTTTAT
>NZ_RXFZ02000015.1:0-11518 GCF_044714365.1 Spiroplasma sp. hy2 | reverse complement strand
ATTTAATTATTCAGTTAATAATTTTGTAAATAATAATTTACAAAAAAATTTATATTTTTATTAGTTTTATCTAAGAAATTAAATAATTTTAATAAAAATGTATTTTTTGTTGTGGAAAAATTTAAAAAAATAGAAAAATATATTGACATTAAAATTAAAAGTAATACAATCTAAATAAGTAAGTGGTATATTATTCCACAATTTCTAAGATATTAATTTAAGACCCTTAAATAATTTATACGACCAATAATCGGTATAAGAAAATAAGCCGAAAGTAAAACAAGATTAATAAAATTTTTTAAAATAACGTTTTTTATTTGACTTTTAACAAAAATTATAATATTATATTATTTGGTATTATACCATAGACAGCAACGGATTTTATTAAATCTTAATTATGTTGCCGAGGCATTATTGAGATATATAACAATGACATGTTTTTATATTATTTAAATAATGTTTTAGGCAATTAATCCACTTGGTTAATTGCCTTTGCTTTTAAAATTATTATAGGGAGGCGAAGAATGAAGCCAGCAATGAAAATTAAAACAGCAGTTGTTAATGAAATTGTTAATAACTTTAAAAATGCTAATTCAGCAGTTATTGTTGAATATCAAAAATTAACGGTTGCTGAATTTACAGAACTAAGAAGAATGCTTACAAAACAAGATGTAAACATTAAAGTATATAAAAATAACTTAGTAAGTTTGGCTGCTAAAGAGGCAGGATTTGCTGAATTAGACCAATTTTTAACAGGTCCTAATGCTTTTGCGTTTGGTACAGGTGAACAGATGGCTGCCGCAAAAACTTTAGCAGAATTTGCAAAAATACATCCAGCAATAAAATTAAAAGCTGGAATTTATGAGGGTAAAGTTTTAGATACAAAAGCAATTGTTGAAATTGCAGCATTACCAACAAAAGATGAATTATTATCAATGTTTGGAGCAAGTTTACTATACCCATTACGTATGTTTGCAATAGCAGTTAAAGAAATTGCTAAAACAAAAACTGAATAATTAGTTATGTTATTCAAAGATTTTATAGAAAAATCTTAATGAGGAGGAAAATATTATGGCATTATCAAAAGATGATATTATTAAAGCATTAGAAGAAATGAAATTATCGGAATTAAATGAATTAGTAAAAGGAATTGAAGATCATTTTGGTGTTGTAGCTGCAGCAGCAACTGCTGCTGCTCCCGCAGAAGTAGGAGCAGCAGCAGGTCCTTCAGAGGTTAATATTGTGTTAACAGATACAGGACCAAGTAAAGTTGCAATTATTAAATTAGTTAAAGAAATTACTGGAAAAGAATTAATGGCAGCAAAAGCAATTGTTGATAAATTACCAGCAGTAATTAAAGAAAAAGTCAAGATAGAAGAAGCAGAAGAAATTAAAGGACAATTAGTAACTGCTGGAGCTTCAGTTGACCTTAAATAATTTAATTTTCTTAAAAAAAGCAAAATTAGCCCTTGCTTTTTTTTTTTTTTTTGTATAATATTAATATGTAAAAATATAGGAGTAGAAAAAATGTTAATAAATTTTTATCACTTTTAATAGATTTATTAACTTTAATATCTTTTCATCAATTTTTTTGAATTTTTATTTTTTCATTATTAGTATTTTAATCCGCATTAGTTTTTTAAAAACAAAATCTATTAAAAATATTAATAACACCTTTACTAAATTTGCAATTATTAGTTTTATTTTTACTTTTATTAGCAATTTATCAATTTTGCTTGTTCTTAATATTTTTATTCAATTTTCTTTTAGATGAATAGAAAGATCAACAATTAATTTATTAAATTTTATTTTTTTATTATTTGCAATCTTTCTTAGCACAACAAAGACAAGATATTTTAATTTTATTATTTTATTTAATAAATTAATTGCTATTTTCTTTTTAATTATTTTTTCTCCAGTTATTTTTAATTTTATTTTTAATGCATTTTTAAAAACAAAAAATAACTCATTTTATTTAATTTTATGAATGATTGGTTATGGAAGCTTAATTAGTACTATTGTAATTAATAATAGCGTAATGGAAGTAAAACAAATTTTTCGGAGATTATCGTTTGGTTTTATTTTGTTATTATTGTGTTTAATTTTAAATTTATATTTTATTGAAAATATAAATGATATTAAATTATCAACAATTTTTAAAAATATTTTTATAATTATTTTACTTTGAATTTATTTTTGAAATGTTGTTTTAATAAATAAAAATAATGCTAAAACACAAAATCATAAAAAAAAAAAAAACAATGATGATTTAAAATATTTTGTTTTAGCAATTAAAAATAATTGTTTGAGTATGGATAAGCCAATTAATATATACAACAATTTTTATTAATGGTTATAAGCAGGTAATGATAATTTAATGTTATCTGCTGACTTTTAAATTAATGATTTTTATAAAAATTTAATAAATATAAAAGGAGTGAAGGAAATGAAAAAATTACTTTCTATATTAGGATCTACAACTTTAATGTCAGCAAGTATGTTAGGGGTAGTTTCTTGTGCAAAAGGAAAAAATAGTCAAAATAATAATTATTTTGATAGTGAACTTAATAAAATCGACCCAACAATTCGAAATTTAGTCAAATATACTAGTACAATTGCTAAAATTTTAATTGCTAGTCGTCATGAAAATATGAATACTTATGGGTTTCCAACATTACAGTATTTTTTAAACAATATTGGAAGAAATTTAAAAGGAGTCTTTACTACTAAAAGCGGGAAAGAAATTAAAATTAAAGATTATGTTGAAGAATATAAAAAATTAAATAATCTTTATTATAATCCTTGAAAAGCAACAGATAATAATTATCAACCAGAGCGAAATACTTATAATTTAATGTCATCAATTGCTGCAATGACTGATTTTTCAAAGTGAAATACAGAAGCTAACCAAGGATATCCTAGCAATACAACAGATGCAACAGGGCGTTACAGAGATTTTGTTGCAAATCCAAATTTAGCATGAGCTCAATATGATACTGGAGCTTTAGCAAATACATTGTCACAAAAATCAGAATCAGTTATTAATTATATTAACAGAACGGCTGGATGAAGTAATTATTATGATTCATCATCGGGTCCTTATGTATCAAATATTTTATATCATAATTCACTTTCAACACCACCAACAAAGTCAATATTGTCTTATAAAGATGGTGGTGAAGAAATTAAATTTGGGAAGGCTGTGGCGAACCAGTCAAGTTCATTATATGATTTATTTGGTTTAAAATATTTTGATGAAGCAATCACTATGTTAGGCCAATTTGGATCAGGATTAGAATTACCAGTTTTATATTTATTAGCACAATTATTACCATTTATTCAAAATAATCGTTCTGGTGAAAAAATTGCAGGAATTTTTTTGGCAGCACCGTTTTTTATTTTAAAACAAATAAAAAGCCAGTTTTTTGATAATTCAGGTAATGTTAAACCAAATAGTCCATTATTAGAAATATTTAGTCGTGATACTATTGAAAAAACAGTTCTTAATGTTGAAAAACAAAGTGATGGTGAAGTAGATAACCCTGATAAAACAATTCAAAGTATGAAACTTTATGATATTTTTAACAGTCCAGTTGTGGCAAAATCTCTAACCGTGATTATGTCAGAGGAGAAACAATATTTAGATCTAACAAGTGATAAAAAAGAACATAAAAATGCCTTTTTAAAATGGTATTCTGTTTTAGGAAATTGATTTACAGAAGCTTTGGCAAAAGAAGGTTCAAATTTTGATGTTCAAAAATTTAATCGCATAATGTCAAACACAGTTTATGAGGGTCTTTTAAAATTCCAAGGCTTAATTGGGAATTTTGCTGAAGATAGTGTTGTTGCTTTAATTCGAACATTATTGCAAATGTTAAACGCACCAAACTTTGATTTGTTTAATTTATTAAAAGGAATTGCAGGATTAGCAAATTGATTTTACAGTAATGATAGTGAAGGACATTATAATTTAAATATTGATAATGTTAAAACAATTGATGATGTTTATAATGAAGGACCGAATAAAAATGGCTTTAAAGAAGACTTAATGGCAGTTGATCCTGATAGTGAATATGCTAAGTTTATCTTAAATAGTTATGGTTTTGATGAACAAACAGGTCAATATAAACAAGGGTCATTATTCGATATCATTAATATTTGAGCGCATGGAGGAAATAATACTTATCCTGATCATGAATCAATGCATAAATTTATTACACAAATAAAAGTAATGTTAGATTCACAAAATGGTTATATTGGTGAATTAACAAGTCAAGTTAATGCAGAAGATTGATTTGATAATATTTTCTTAGATAGAAAATGATATATTACAGCATCAGGAACTGGTGTAGATGGTTCAAAATTAGGGGCAATTGTAACTGATGGTTCTGTAACAGGTGTTCGTTATCAATTAGATTACTATGGTCCAAAAGATGCTTCAACTAAATTAGAACGTCATAAAAAACCATTAGGATATACTGATCCCGCTTCAGGGAATTCTCCTTCATATGTTGAACAAGAAAAAGACCCAAAACAACGTCATAATATTGCACCAGAGGGCGAAACATGAAACAATCAAGACTGAGTTGATTATGATGGAATGGGTAATGAATATTTAACAAATAGTGACAAAATTAAATATAGTTATGTTGTTCAATTTAATAACCAAGCTCGTTTCTTGTATAATCCAGGGATTAAAGATGATTTAACAAAAAATTCATATTTATTAAATGATTTTGTTTGATACTATAACAATACTCGTTATTATTAATAGTTAATTGAAAAAGAGGAGATCTAAAAATGTTGCTGTTTTTACAAACATTAAAAAGTATGTTTAAGCAAAAAGCACAGTTAATTATTTTTATAATATTAGCTGCGCTTTTAACATTATTAACAACTTCTTCGTGAATTGTTAATACACGTTTATCTAATGCATATTCATTTATGGGGAAAGGAACTTTTGCTTATGATTATTTATTAAGATTTGACAGTAAAAAGAAAACAGGACAAAATGTTGAAACAATTACTCCATGATATGCTTTTAGCAATGATTATCATTTGATTACTGATGTTAATGGGGAACAGTGGACATTGCCTTATGTTCATTTAGGTGAAGATGGCGCATTAAAAGCTTTGGATAATAATGTTGAAATAAAATTTACTTTTGATTCTAAAGCAAATAAAGTAAGTAATATTATTTTTACTGATCTTGATAAAAGTGCACCAATTTTTTTAAATAATGGTTTATATCGTTTCAACGTTAATAATGAAGCTTTTCAAACTTCTGTAATTGGACAATTATATGATCAGAAAGGTTATCTTTTTAATCAAAATAATTTACCTTTGATTGAAGAATTTATGAATAATTTTACGCATAGTGATATTTCACAAAATACAATAAATTTAATTATTGCATATTTAAATAAAAAATATTCAGGTATAACAGATGAAACAAAATTAAAAGATGCTGTTATTGATTTTGTTAATAATGGTATAACAAAATGAAAAAAAGATGTTGATTTACGAGGAAGCGTAGATGAAATCCCTACTAAAGCTAGCATTGAAGATAGAATATTTGAGGAAAAATTAAATGGTGATTTAAGTTTTTTAGTAAAAGATACATCACAGCCTTTAACAAAAATTAGTCTTTATTATTCACCAACTATTAATAATAATCTTGATGTTGGTTATAATAATAATATTGAAAACGCTGTTTTTAGTGTTAATGATTTTTATAATCATAATAAAAATAATAGTTTTCGGAATCAACCTTATGGGCCTTATGGTTTGACAAAAGCCTATTATGCATTAGTTGCTAAAGCTTCAAACTTTTCATTTCAGTTACGTGAACAATATGCATATTGAGATTTAACATCAAATTTAAAATATAAAATTATTAATTGAACACAATTATTATCGGATAATAAATTAAAATTTATTAAAAAATATGATTCTTTTGATCCAACTAATCCAATTAATGATGTGTATGTTGTTATTACGCCACAATTTGCGCATATTCAAAAATTAAAAGTAGGAGACCAACTTACAATTGGTGAAAATTCAAATTTCTTTGTTGGTGCTATTGGTGGAGATCCAACTAATATTTATCCAACAATTTATGATACTGATGTTTTTCCAGATCCAAAAACAGATGGTATTATTTATGTTTCTGAAAAAGTTTATCGTAGTGAGTCTATTGCTGCTAACACTGATATTGAAGAAAATTCTACATTATATATTAATTATGTTGGTTTACCGGAAAATAAAGGTACAGCCTTTGAAAATTTCAAAAAATATTTATCAGCTGATTTTTGAAATTTAAATAATCCAAGTGATAAAAATGTCCCATTACAAAGCCGTGATGAAACAAAGTTAGTTTACTTACGTTATTCTTTGTTAGGAACTACAATTAAATTTTATCGTACGATTACAATTATTTTATGTCTTATTTTCTTAATTGTTTTAATTTTTACATTAGTAATTTTAATTAAAAAAATTATTAATCAACAAAAAATTGCAAATGGAATTTTAAAAGCAAATGGTTATAGTGGAATAACAATTGCTATTTCCTATTTAGCTCATGCGATTGTAGTAACTGGAATTGGAGTTCCGATTGGATGAATTATTGGTGTATTTTTACAATTACCTATTATGAGTGTTTTCAATAGTTATTTTGTTATTCCAGTTAACTTTTCATTTTCGTTAATTCCATTTGCAATTTGTTTTGGAATTATTGGTCTTGTTAGTAGTTTGTCAATTTTAGTAACAGCAATTCGGCAATTAATAATCAGCCCATTAGATTTATTAAATCCAAATAAAAATATTAAAACTTCAAAATTAGTTTATTCTATTAGTAATATTTTTCATTTTAAAAAATTTACAACAAAATTTCGTTTCGTGATGATGGCTGTTTCAATGAAAAAAATTGGTTGATTTTTTTTAACATTTTTTGTTGCTAGTTTATTTTTAACATTAGCAACTTTAATTCCAACAGGAATCAATAAATTTAGTAAGGATTATTATGCCAATTTAAATTATGATAACCAGTATGAATATACAAACGTTATTGGGAATATTCCTTTTAGTCGTTATGAAATGTATGACTGGAATGGTCCTGGTTTTTCATCTGAGGCAGCATATCCATTAATTAAAAATTCTTTAGTAAGTGATTATTTATATAATGGAAAATGGCTATCAACAAAAAATTATATTAATGCTAAAAATTCTCATTTATATGCACAACAATTAAATAATATGATTATTTTTAATTTTATGGTTGGAAAAGGAACAAGTTTATCAATTGGTACTTTTTATGATATGTATAAAAGTTATGGTGAAAATGTTGATATTCGAAATCAAATTGATACTTTATTATGTTCAACAATGCCACGTGCTTTTGGTAAATCACCAGTTCATCCAACAGACCCAAATATTATTGACCGTTGGACTTATTGTGCACAATATGCAACAAGTGATATTATGCCAGGCAAAATTCGAGCAATGTGGTTAAAAGATGATTTGGCTAAATTACAATTTAATTTTACTTTTGGAACTTCAACTTATAATTCAAAAAATGAAGATGTTTATACCGGATATATAACAAATATATCAGATTCAAGTTTTATTCTTCCAACATATGGAATTAATGTAAATAATAAAACAATTATTTTTCCAAATCAAACAATTAAAAAAATTTTAGATAATAGTAAAAATTTAAATATTAGGACAGATTTTATTCCAATGGTTGTAAATAAAGCCGCAGAAAGTAAATATAATTTATTGTTAGATAAAATAATTGAAACTACTACTAGTGTTCAGCAGTTACAATATTGTGATGATGCACTTCATTGTACTGTTGATCAAGCAGCGTGGTCATATGAGTTACCAAGTGGTTGGTCTGATGATAATCTCAACCCGTTTACCCTTGATTTAACAAAATTAACAATTGGAAACAAAACACGTGTTGGTTTTGAAAATAAAAATGGTAAAGTTCAAGATTATTATAATATTAAAAATTTTGTTTTAAAATTACCAGTTGATGCTTTTAAACAAGGTGAATTTCAAAATTCAACGATTTCTGCAACAACAGGACGTCGGTTACCCGGCTTGTTAGACCTTAGTAGTCCTGCTGATCAGAGAGTGGTCACTAAAGAAGAAATTGAAGACGGTGATTATTATATTATTCATCCTTTTGATAATAAATTTGATAAAGAAATTAATGGCATAGGTGATTTAATAACCGGGTTTCCAACTAACTGATATCGAGAAGCATTACGCCAAGGATTATTAAAAATTGGGAAAATTACTAAAAATATTAAATATAAAGTTGTTGGGATTCAAAATTCATATGATGTTCCAAGAGCGTATGTAAATCAAGTTATTGCTAATAAAATTCTTGGTTTTGATACAAGTTCTAGTGAACTATATGATAACAAAGATGATAATCCAATGTTATGATTTAATGGTAAGTTTAGTGAATATTATGATCAAGTTGATCAAACAACACGATTTAATCTTTCTTCCTCAGATGGTTCCTATTCAATGAATGATTTTATGAATGGTCAATTAACTAGTGGGGTTGGAGGAACAGATTATTTAATTATTAAATCGCAAGTTATTGAAAAACTTGCTTGAATTTCAAGTATCTTATCAATTATTTTTGTTGTTATTACGATTATAACTGCTATTATTATTGTATATATTATGACAGAATCATTTGTTAATTATTTCTTAAAATTTATGGCTGTGATGAAAGCTTTAGGATATTCAAATCGTGAAATTAATAGTTTAACATTAGGAATATTTACTCCGTTTGCTTTTCTAGCATGGATTTTAGGTGTTGGGATAATGTGACTAATATTATGACTAAGTGTTTATGGGTTTATTGCAATTGCTAAAGTAATTATTCCATTTGGATTCCCATGAATTACGATTCCAATTACTTTTATTTTAATGGCAGGAATCTATTTAATAACATATTGAATTTCAACTTATAAAATTAATCATATGAGTATTCAAGAGCAAGTTAATGCAAACGAAGTATAAACCTAACAAAATAAAAAATCTAAGGTTTACTTAGATTTTTTATTTTCAAGTTATTTTTGAAGTTTTAGTTGTTATCTTGTTTTTTTAATATAATTGAATTTGAACCTATAAACCAAAAAAGATAAAATGGAGAAAATAAAATTGCGAAAATTATTTTATTTAATGATATTTATTTTTTCTATTACTACAAGTTTTAGTTTGATTTCAACTAATATATTATGAAAAGAAACAAAAAATTTAGGTCTTTTATTAAAACCACAATCAATTATGACTAATAACAAAGGAGGCTTAAATAGTCTTCGAGGTTACGATGATGGATTAATGCCATCAATTCGTAGTAATGTTATGCTGGGTTTACAAAATACTTAGGATTAAATATTGTCAAAAATTTAAGAGTTGATATTTATTATGGTTATGTTGATGATAGTAATTTTTATAATGCAAAAACAATTAATTCTACTAATACTAACTATATTTTTTGGTTTACTGTTGGAATTTTTGCAACAGAAAAAAGTGAATTTTATGGACATAGTTTTTTACAGTTTGATTATCGTCCAATTTGAAATTTTATTAACAATCAATTTATTAAATTTGATAATTCAAAAGGACAAATTGACAGTGAAGATAAACTTGTTGATAGTTGAAATAAACTATTAAGTAACCAAGTAATTCTTAATAATTTTAATAAACAATTTCAAAAATGGGATTAGATATTTCAGCTGGGATGGAATTACAACCAGGACAAATGACCTTAAATAAGGATATTAGTTTTTTTTATAAAATTAAGTAATAAATTTATTTCTGAAAAGATAATATGTTAACAATTAATAATGATTTATTTAAATATATTCCAGAACGATTGCAAGCATCATTGTTTAAACTTCATGGGGAAACTTTTACAATGAATACAGCAGGAACTATTAAGATTACGAGTAAAGATTTTAAAAATCATAATTTTGATTATGCTATTTTAAATAAAAATGTCACTTTAAATAATACCTTAGGTAGTTTATATGATGATATAAAATTATTTGTTATTAAGGCAATTGATACAATATACCATTATAATTTAACAATGGGTGTTTTTGAATTACAATTTCGTAAAAATGGATATTCTGATCCTAATTTACTTGAAAAGGAAACAACATTAGATAAACTATATACCTTTTCTTCAGGTGGGAAGAAAAAGAATTGGGTATGATTAGAATTAATTAATGCAAAAGATACCTCACTAGATTTAAGCACTTTACAATGTGTTCATTTAGGATTTATGGTTTAAGAGAGGAATAAACAAATGAAAAAAATATCGTTTAAAAATATGATTCAAATTTTATTAGTTGCTGTTTTAATTCCTCCTTTTGTGATGATGGTTGTTAGTTGTAGTCGTTTTGAAGGGAATTATCCTGGTGGTGGCAGTGGCGGTCGCTATGATAACCAGTTTAATTTTCAGTATGGTTGTGGTAATAATCAAAATCCACAAGCAGATGATAATTCATATTTCCATACTTTTTTTGGTGATTCAAAATTTACTTATAGTGCTTATAATGAAGATAAAAACGGTGATCCATTTTTTTATGGAAATCGTAAAAATTTATTGAAGTGTACAAATGATCATCCACGCTTAACAGCATGAAGAAATCAACATCTTAATACACAGTTAATTTTATTAAATAAGGAAGATATTACTAAATATAATGATTTACAAGTATCAATTGTAAATGATGATAAAGACCCAGCAATTATTACTGAGATTGTTTTTTTAACTTATATTAAAGCTTTTCCAAATGCAGCAAGTTCTAATCATTATATTTACCCAGGAGTACAATATATGCCTGATGCGCTAGGAGAAAATACATTGTCTGAATTAACATATGATGTTCAACCGCTTTGAATTAGTCTTTTTATTGGGTCACAAGCAAAGCCGGGAATTCAAAATTTTACGATAAAATTAAGTTTTCGTTTTAATGGTCAAATTAAAACTAGTATTGAACGTAAGTTTAGTATTGAAATTAAAAATTATCTTTTAAAAACTGATGATTCAAATAAACCAATGCATGAACGATTTGGTTTTAGTGCGACATCATTTCCTTCAAATGGTATGAAATATATTGATACTGGTGATAATTTAAGACAGAAAAGAGCAAGTGTAAAAGAACTTGATGACAAAATTGGTCCTTTTGATAATAATTTACCAAGTTATTTATCCCCAAAAATGTGGCCATATTTATTAGCACATTTACAAGCATTAAAAAAATCTAATACATTTTATTTATATGGTCCTGGATGAAATTATCAATTAATTCAATAGACTTCTTGCATAACCTATTAAAATAATTGTAAATATTTTTAAAAAGATACTAATAGCAAACTTTAATTTTGTCGAAAACTCTTGATATTTATAAAATATACCTAAAATTAGGTATATTTTTAATATATGGAGGTAAATAATTAATGAAAAAAATAATTACAGAAT
>NZ_RXFZ02000014.1:0-11995 GCF_044714365.1 Spiroplasma sp. hy2 | reverse complement strand
TTAAAAAATTTAAAGCAAAATCATAATCTTACACAAAATTAGTTTTCAAATTGTCATATTGATGATTTTTTTTATTTCATCAAGAGTTTTCGACAAAATTAAAGAATACTTGTATAATTAAACATTAAAAAAATAAAAGAGAATAACTCTTTTATTTCTGTTATAAATATGCTTCTAAAATTAATTGCGCTGCTAAACTATCTTTTTTTTGTTTTCGTTTTTGGCGCGAAAGATTTGCTTCTAACATTATTTGATGAGCTTGACGTGTTGTTAACCGTTCATCAACTAAGTGAATTGTTATCGTTGCTTCTAATAATGGTTTTAAAATATCAACAAAATCATTAACCATTAAAGCACAAGGTCCAATTGTATTATTCATATTTTTTGGATAACCAATAATAATATCACTAAATTGGTTTGTTGTAATTAACTCCGCTAAATATTGCGCTGCTTGTGCAAAATCATTTTCTGGAAAGCGATAAACACCATACCCAGTCGCAATCAGTCCCCGACTTGTTGCTAAGCCTAGAGTTTTACTACCAACATCAACTCCTAAATAATACTTAGCCATGATGTTTTAAAAATTCTAGCGGGTCAGCAAATAATTTAACAAGTAAAGTTTTGTCTTTATTGTTAAAACCACTTTGAGCAACACTATTATTGCCGCCACCTTTACCACCTAATAATGGATTTAATTGTTTAATAATTTTTCCAGCTTGATAACGATCGTGTAAATCATCACTAACACCAACAATTAATGTGGCTTGTTTTTCATCACTAACATCAACGAAAAAAATTAGTAAGTTTTGATATCGAACTTTATAATCATCAATTAACACTTTTAAAGCATTAATATCAACTTTTGCTGTAAATTGATGAGTTAAAACATTAATTCCATTTTTAGTTTGTGGTAACAAGGTATTATATTGTTTGACAAATTGTTGAATTAAAATATTATCATATTGTTTTTGTCAATGTTTAAAATCTTCTTTAAATTGTGCTACTAACTCTTTTAACTGTTTTCAGTTTGTTTTTGAAACAGTTAAATTACTAATTTGTTCTCAAGTTTGCTCTAAACGTTGGTCAAGTAATGCTTTTTTACCTTGATTATACTTATCAAAATAATTAATTGCTTCAGTTTTTTCTTTTAAAAATTGTTCATTTAGATAACTAGCAATTGTTTTATTTGAGGTAATAGCATGAATTCGAAATGTTCCAACTCCTTTTGATTCAAAACCAGTTACTAGTAAATCTTCAACATCTTGTGAATTAGTCATATGGGTTCCTCCACAAAGTTCACAAGAATAAGTACCAAATTTAACAATTCGAACCTCAGCATCATATTTTTCTGTAAAAAAAGCTAAAGCATGATGCACATCTAATGCTGTTTGCATATCAGTATAAATAACTTCACAAGGAATTGCAGCCTTAATTGCTTTTGTAACAGAAGCTTCTACATCTGTAATTTCCGCTGGTGTAATTGCTTGATTATGTGTAATGTCAATTCGTAAACGTTCATCATCGTTATAAGAACCAGTTTGCACAACATGGTTTCCTAACACTTCTCGTAAAGCAGCATGAATTAAATGTGTTCCTGAATGATTTTTCCGCGTATAAAAACGACGATCACTGTCAATTGACGCATTGACCAAATCTCTAATCTTAAGTGTCCCTTCAACTTTGACAAAATGTAAATGCTGTTTATTTGGCCCTTGTTGTACATCAAGAACATAAGCTGTCGTATTGTCTTTTAAAATTAATCCGTGATCCGCAGCTTGTCCCCCTTTTTCAGCATAAAATGGTGTCTCTTTTAAAATGATATATCCTGTTGTATTAGTTAATTTTGTGACTGGTTTATCATCAGCAAACATAAAGACAATTTCTGTATTATTAACTTGTTCATGTTCATACCCAACAAATTGACTAGCAACATCTAACTTGGTAAAAAGTTCGCTTTGTAAATGAATTGCTTTAATATCTTTTCGATTAGTACGTGAAATTGTTTTCGTATTTTCTAATAATTCATCAAAACCAACACGATCAACACTAATCCCTGCTTCGTGTGCTTCTTCTTCAATTAATTCAATTGGAAAACCATAACTTTCAAATAAACGAAAGGCATGTTCTTTTGAAATCGTACCATATTTTGTTTTAACTTCATTAAAAAGTTTGTTTCCTTGTTCTAATGTTCTTAAAAATTTATTTTCTTCATCTAACACAGCTTGTTCAACAATTGGTTGTTTTTCAACTAGATAAGAATAATATTCTTGCATAATGTTAACTACTGTTCCCACTAATTTAAATAAAAATGGTTCTGTTAAATCAATTTTTTTCCCATATAAACTAGCACGACGAATTAAACGCCGAATAACATAACCGCGATCTTTATTCCCCGGAAAAGCACCATCAGCAATTGCAAAAGTAACTGCCCGAATATGATCAGCAATTACTTTAAATGCAGTATTAATTTTTAATTGTTCTGAATCATTGTTAAACAATGCTGTTTCATCATAATGATATTTTCCATTTACTAATTTTTCAACTGCTTTAATAATTGGCATAAACAAATCAGTTTCAAAATTAGTTGGTGTTTCTTGAATAATTGAAGTAATTCGTTCTAATCCAGCACCAGTATCAATATTTTTTCGTGGTAAGTCAGTATATGTCCCATCACCATTATTATATTGTGAAAAAACAATATTTCAAACTTCCAAATAACGATCATTTTCTAAATCATCTTGCAATAACTTTAATCCTAATTGCTCAGGATCATATTTTTCCCCACGGTCATAAAAAATTTCGGTATTAGGTCCGCATGGTCCGGTCCCAATTTCTCAAAAATTAGTATCCTTATCACCTTTAATAATTCGTTCATCACTTAAACCAATTACATTGCGTCAAATTTCATAAGCTTCTTGATCATCTTTATAAATTGTGACATATAATTTGGCAGGATCAAACCCAATTCATTTTTTATCAGTTAAAAATTCTCAAGCATACATAATTGCTTCTTTTTTAAAGTAATCACCAATTGAAAAATTACCAAGCATTTCAAACAAAGTATGATGACGTGCTGTATAACCAACATTTTCAATATCATTAGTTCGAATTGATTTTTGTGAATTTGTCAAGCGTGGTGATGGTGGTGTTTTTCGCCCATCAAAATATGGCTTTAACGTCGCCACACCAGAGTTAATTCATAATAATGACGGATCATCAACAGGAATCAATGATACTGAAGATAATTCATAATGATCCTTACTGCGAAAAAAATCTAACCACATTCTTCGAATTGCATTTGCTGTAAATTTTGTCATTTTAATATTCCCTTCTCTTTCATAATTAATTAATAGGATTATAGCATACCAAACGAAAAAAACTTTTTTATTTCAAAGAAGTTCTTACTAAAAGCCTATTTTCGATATCCTCGAACCAATAAATAAAACGAAACTAATAAAATATTAACAAAGAAGAAAGTTGTAATTACTGGCACAACGGCTGGATATTGAAAATATTGGCGAAATATTGTTCACATTAAGGTTTGTCAAAGTAAACCAATTACTAATCATGTTAGCATTTGAACAAACATTAATAAATTATATGAAAATTCTTGTAAACGTGCTAAACAAAACAACATAAAATAAAGGGGAATAAAACTAATGATCATTAATCCTATTGCAACTACTAAAAGAATTCAGTTAGCTCTAACATACCCCGTTGTTGACGTGAAGGCAGGGAAAATCATAATTACAATAAAACCAATCATTAATAAAATCATTCCAATGTTGCTTCCTAAGCGTTGACGAAGTTCCCGACGAGAAGAAATATTAATGTATCCTAATCATTGCATAAAATGAGTTACAAATCCACCACGGTGTCCTGCTGATGATGGTAATAATAATTCAATTGCAATGCGAATTGATAATCCAATCACAACATTAGCAACAGCAAGGGGCATCACAAAAATAATTAATACTGTTCCTGCTTGCATAATTGTTGGTGCTTGCGCAAAAAGCGTTCCTAAGCCATCTTGATTAATTATTAAACCTAATATTGAAAACACATTTGGTTGATATTGTACATTGTTTATTCAAGTTGCCAATCCTTGACCATTAGTTAAATTATATCAATAAAGTTTTTCACGCAGTACAAAAGAAAAACCATCAGCAATGGCAATAAAAAATAATCCTAAAAATAAGGATAGATATAAAGTAAAGCCACCAATTCTTATCATTCATTTACCAACTAATAAACGAACATTTCATTTTCAATGTGCTGCTGTTATATTTGTTAGTAAGACAATAACAAAAATTGCTGTTCCAACTGCAATTAATGTAAAAATAGGAACAAAAATATATAAATCAATTACTCAAAATTTAAAAAGAGCAAATCCATTTAAACTAAAAACTGCTTGAAAAGAACCATATGATAATAAAAAATTTAAAATATTATAAGCACTATCTCCCTGTAAAGTTTCTAATGGATTAGGGTTTAATCCTTTAACGCTTAATGAATTAATAATTTCTTGTTTTAAGGCTGTTACTTGTTGATTTAATGTTGGAACAACTGCTCCAGCTATAATAATTACAATTCCTGCTAAAAATCATATAGTACTAAATTTTAGTCAAGACTTTAATGCCATAGTCTCCTCCATGTTTCTAAATAATTATAGGTATATTATACCAAGAAAACAAGGAAGATGATATTTTTTATTTATTCTGAAGTGATTAACAAATTACATCATAACTCGTTCTACTACTTTAATATCTGGAATGGCTAATAATGATGACCGAATTTGTTGCAAGCGGTCAGCATTACTAACCTTAATAATTGTTTTAATTGTTAAATTCATTAAATCACCAGAAACATTAGCACTCATCATTTGAACCGATGCATTTAAATGACTTAATACTTTTGTCACATCAACTAGTAAGGCAGGCCGATCAATTGCTTCAATTCGAATTGCACAATCATATTGTTTATTTTTACAAACTGCTTCATTTCAACTAACTTCAACTTGGCGGTCTTGCTTATCACCGCTTTGAATATTACGACAAGTTTTTAAATGAACTTTAATCCCTTCAGCTTTAGAAACATAACCAGTGATGTCTTCATATGGAATTGGTAAACAACATTGTGAAATAACAACTTTAATGCTTGAAATACCTTGGACAATGATATCATCTTTTAATTGCGCTTTTTTATATTGTTTATCTTGTAATTTTTTTAAAATTTTTTCATTTTGACTTGTTTCGTGATCTAAATAAACTAAATTAATTGCTTCTTCTAAAGTATATTCATCATTAGCAACATCTAACAAAAAATCTTCAATATTATTAAAATTAATTGCATGTAATCGTTCTAATTGTGTTTCTGAATCAACTAATTTTCATTTTAAATCTTTTTTTGCAATATATTCTTCAATTTGTGCCTTTGTTTGTTTAATTTTCTCTAAATTAACTGATTTTGCATCACTAGTTACTTCAACTAATTCTTTTTTCAAATACTTCTTAATTTTTTGTAGCGCCGATGATGTTTTTGCGACAACTAATCATGAATGATTTGGTTTTTGGGTTGCTGCTGTTTTAATATCAACCACATCTCCTGATTTTAAAACAGTTGAAATTGGTGAAAATAAACCATTAATTTTTGCTCCAATTGTTTTTTCTCCAATTTCAGAATGAATTTTATAAGCAAAGTCCAGAACAGTTGAACCAAATGGTAATGTTACAACCTTCCCATTTGGTGTTAAAACATAAATTAACGAAGAAAAAATATCATTTTGAATAATTTGTTCCATTAAATGATCTGGTTTATAAACTTCTTGTTGAATTTCATCTCGTTCATGTACTGAAATATTTTCTAAATCTAAAATCCGTTTAAAAATATCTAATCGTTCATCAATATCTTTTTGTTTTTTTGCAATATCATAATTTTCCCCTTCTTTATAACGTCAATGCGCTGCTACCCCTTGTTCTGCTAATTCATCCATTTCTTCAGTTCGAATTTGAATTTCAAAAATAAGACCATCATCAGCCGCAATTGTAGTATGCAAAGATTGATATAAATTATGTTTTGGCGTAGCAATATAATCTTTAAAGCGATTATTTAATGGCGTATAATGCTGATGGACAAAACCTAACACCTTATAACAATCATCAACACTATTTGTAATAATACGAACAGCTAAAATATCATGAATATCATCAAAATTTTTACCAAACTGATTCATTTTACGATAAATTGAATAAATTGATTTACTACGTCCATATACTTTTACAGACATTTTTTTCTCAGTAATTAAAATTTGTTTTAATTCTTCAATTTTTTGATTAATAGTATTTTCTCGCTCTTTATTACTTGATTCTAATAATGAAACAATTTTATTGTATTGCACAGGGTTAACAATTTTAAAACTAATATCTTCAATTTCTTGTTTAACAGCTTTCATTCCTAAGCGATGAGCAATTGCTGAATAAATTTCTAAACTTTCTCGCGCAATAATTTGTTGACGTTCTGGTTTTAAATAACCAATTGTTTTTAAATTATGTAAACGATCAGCTAACTTGACAATAATTACGCGAATATCTTTCGCCATTGATAAATATAACTTTCGTAAATATTGTGCTTTGATTTGTGTCCGATTTTCTTTTGCAAAATAACTAACTTTGGTTACCCCTTCAACTAAATTAGCGATTTCAATCCCAAATAATTCTTGTAATTCTTCAAAGGTAGCAGGAGTATCCTCTAAAACATCATGTAATAACCCAGCAATTAAAGTTTTTGGTCCCATTCGCCATTGTGCCAAAAAAAAGGTTGTTCATAATGGATGGATAATATACGCTGCTCCGCTATTGCGAACTTGCCCATGGTGTTTTTCTTCAGCATACTGATATGCTTTCTGAATTTCCTTTAATGTTGCTTCATCTTTAATATACAACTTAATTTGGGCTAAGACTTCTTCGTATTTAATATCTCGATCCATTATAAACAACCCCTTTTTCTTATAATAATTATAATTATATCGCGTTTAGCATTAATATTCAATCAGGGTTTTAATTGGATATGAATCTAAATCTTTTTTACCATTCAAATATGTTAAATCAATCACAAAAACTAAACCAGCAATTGTTGCTTGTTCTTGCTTAACTAATTGACACATTGCACGTGCTGTTCCTCCCAATGCTAAAACATCATCAACAATCAACACACGATCATTTGATTGTAAATCTCAGGCATGAATCTCTAATTGATTTGCCGCATATTCGTAACTATATTTTACATCAATAACTGCGCGGGGTAATTTTCCCACTTTTCGTACAGGAATAAACCGTAAATTGGTAGCAAAACTAACAGCTGGGCCAAACAAAAAACCACGTGCTTCAGGAGCAATAATTACTGTTGCTTTTTGAGCAACAGCATACGCTGCTAATTGCTTAATTACTGTTTTAAAAGCCAAAGCGTTATTTAATAACGGAGTAATATCACGAAAAATAACCCCCGGTTCTGGAAAATTAGGAATATCAACAATAAACTTTTTTAGATCCATTTTTAAAAATTCCTTTTTTGGTTAATTAATCATTAATTCCAACAACAACTTGTTCATCAACTTCAACACGTTGTGAATCTAAGTAATTTTTAACACGGATTTTATTTAACGCACGATATTTTTCTAATGCTACTCAAATTGGGATTGCAACAAATAATGTCGCAAACATCCCAATAATTAAACCAATTAAAATAACAACATTAAAACCAAATCATGTTCCTGAAAAAGCCGCCAAAGTAATTAATAAAATTGCAAACATAATTCCTAATGTTAAACAATGCTGTAGCATTTGTTTAATTGTAATATTAGCAACTTTTTGTAAAAAGTTATGTTCATAATTATAGATCCGAAACTCTTTTTGAATTTCTCGGATGATTTTATGGTTTTTATTTTTAATATCTTTTGCCACCAATTCTACCAGGTGCAATTGGTCACGATATTGTTTTTTCAATTCTTTTAATTTTAAATCTGGATTTTTAACTGCTAATTTTTTTAATTCCTCTTGATAATAAACTTTATGAGCACGACGTAAACGTTTAATTTGAGCACGATGTTCTGACATATAGGCAAAGAATGTTTCATACTCACGAATATTAATTGCTTTTTTATTTTGTTTTGCACGCACCATTACCATTGTTCCAAAAGCAATTGCAAACCCAAAAATCGTTAAGAACGCAATTGACATTTCAAAGGTAATTAACAACTGCGTAATAATTGCAATTGCAATAGTAACAATTAACGTAAAGATTGCGGCTAACACCATTCCAACAAATTGTGCTCAATCTAAGCGGAATAATGTATAAACAAAAATACATGCTAAACCAATTGCCAGGCTAATTGCCACAATTTTTAAGATATAACCTTCCATAACTGGATCAGTTTGTTGTAAGGCTAATGATGTATCACTCGGGCTAGCACCATAAAATGAAGCAATGCTTGATAACAATTCACGCTCAAAAGTACCCTTCGTAATATTTGTACTAACAACTAAAATACGGTTACTATTACCAGTATCTTGTCGTTTAATCACATAAATATTAAAACTAAAATTATGACGTGTTATTTGCCGATACTCTTCAATTTGCGTATTTAACTTGGCAATTGCAACTTCATCTGGAACTTGTTTAGACCCATCTGTTCCTCACAAGTCTTCATTAACTGTAATATTAATTCCTGGTTTAATTGTATTAGCAACATTTGCTTTTCCAGCAAAACCAATTGCTAAGGCAATTATTAATAAAATGATTCCAACAATTGGGGTTCATTTTGTAATATTATAAAAGGTTCATTTGCCATGTTTTAATTGTTTACGCTTTTTATTTTCTACAGGGGCTGAAGCAGATAATTCTGTTTCAGCATTAGCAGGCAGGTTTACTTCAACATCAGATGGAAGCTCAGTTGTTGAAGAATCCACTATTTTAACATCCGTAGCTAGTTTTCTTGATTGTTTCTTAAACAATCAAGTTCATAATGAAAATCGTGAAACATTTAACCAACGATATTTTTCTTGTCAATGTAACTTAATGACAATTCAATACATTAACCGCGCTACGGCAAAAACCATAATAATTGCAATAATTAAACCAACTAATAAAATTGTGGCAAATGATTTAATATTATTAGTTCCTGTTCAAAATAGCGACAGTCCTAATATTACTAAAACAACTAAAGCATCGATAAAAACAGCAATTGTTTGTTTATTAGCAATTTTCATTGCTGGTTCAAATGGGATATTATTTTCATACCGCTCACGTTTATACCGTGAAAAGAACAACAAGTTTCCTTCTAATGATAATCCAAAAGCAATAATTAAGGCAGCAATACTTTCTGGTGAAATTTCAACCTTTAATAAAGATGAAAAATATAAGGTTGAAATAATTGTAAACAATAAAGTTAAGACGGCAATTAATCCAAATAAACGATAATAAACTAATAATACAATAAAAATGGCTAAAACTAGAACACCTAAAATAATCATTGAAATTTTAAACACATTTGCTGAAACAACCGGTGGGATTTCATGATAACCGCGAATAGTAAATTCTAGTCCACTTAGCCCCCCATTAACCAAGTTACTAATTTGACGAGCTTCTGTCTCGGTTGATGTTGTAATTTGATTTGAATTTTCGGCTGCACCAGTTCCAATTTTAATTGAATTTCAATTAATAATATATTTTTTATATGCTTCGGTCAAAACACTATTATATTCAATAATTGTTTGTAAATATGGTCGCAATGGATCAATATATGCATTTGTTGTAGCACTTTTATCATTTGGATCAATTAATAAACGATTTGTCGGTACTGTTGTAAAACGAAAACGACTATCTTCCATTCATGTTCTAATTTGTGAAATTGGATAACGTAATGCTAAATCTAACAAATTTCCATGCTGAATTCAAGCAGTCCCTGTATCATAATATTCTACATCAAAAATATGATAAATATTTGTTCAATCTGTTGAAGAAACCTTACTACGAATATCAACACTAAACAAAGTTGCAATTGCTTGTATATTATCAATATCATGACGTAAATCATCAATCATTTGACCAATATCAGTTCAAATATATAATGGCTGTGCTTGTCCGCCTCCTTCTGCTGGTTTTAAACTATTAATAATGCTATCTCATTTTTGTTGATTTTTAATTTGTAAGGTAATAATTGGTCGACGTGCTTGGTCAACTCCTGTTGTTGAACCATAGATAACATCACTTAATGGTGTTCGTTCTTTTGTTCCATTATTATCACTAATTAATAAATCTTTTCCCTTATTATCAGTTAAGTAAATTGCTCCTAATCGTTGAATTATTTTACTTAAGTCATTATAAGATTTAAACCTATCTTTTCCAACAATAACTTCAACCGAATTACGTCCTAATGTTTGTAAATATAAATTTTGGTTTGATAAAGGATCTAATTTATTTCGTAATAATTCTAAACCTTTTTTGCTATCTCCATTTGGAGTATCCGGTGAATAATTAGGGTCTCTTTTGTCAAAAACATCAATTTGAACTTGATATCCTCCTGAATAAGCAATTCCTGTTTGATATGAATAACGAAAACTATCCGCTGAAAAAAGCGCACCAACAATCATAGCAATAACTAAAACAATTAATGTTCCGATTCGGATAATTAATCGACTTATTGCTCTTTTATCTTTTGGCTCTTTAATTATTTTAACTTGTTCTTTCTTTCCCACGCTTGACACCACTATTCTACTTTTCAACTTTTCTTTATATATTGTACACTATTTCTTATCTAATCCTATGATTTAATAAACATATCTTTAAAATCATCTAACGATAAATCTAGATCAGTAATTTTTTGATTATTCATAAATTCAATTATCCGGTTAAGTTTAATATTAAAAATATAATAAGCAGCATCACTAACATCAATAATTTTTTTATCAACTAAAATTATTTTTAATAAATAATTAATAACATCCTGTTCAGTAATATTTCGATTTAATAACTTTAAATCTACTGTTTTTAAACTAATCATTTTTAAAACATAATTAGCAATTTGTTGTTGTTCTTTTTGATGATTTTGCATTATATTTACACCTTACCTTAGTTTCAACTATTATTATAACTAAGTTATTTAAAAAATTAAGCAATTTATGTTAATTTTTTTAAAAATTCAATTGCTTTTGTTGTTAATACCCGCTCCCGTGGGGTTTTTAACAAATAGCCCTTTTTTAATAAAAATGGTTCTAAATTATTGGTAATTGTTAAAAGCGGTTCATTTAAAATTTGGCCTAATGTTCCTAAACCAACTTGGTTTTTGTTGGAAAAGATGATAAATATGTTTTAAATAATTAACTTCATTTCATTCTAACCCATCTTGAAATACTTTTAAATTAGTTAAAATTTCTGTCAAAAAGTCAAGATCAATTGAACGAGAATTAACAACCAAATAGTCATATACTCGATAAAATAACCGCAAAGTGGTGCGGGGATTATTACGAATATAACTTGTTAGTAATTGTAATTCATTAGCTGGTAAAACTAATCCAACTTGTAAAAATAAATTATTTAAAATTTGTTGAATTTCAAAATTACTATATTCTTCAAAATAAAAAACAGTTGTAAAACGATTCAATAATGGTTGTGGAATTTGATATAACAAAGTTGTTGCTGCTAAAAATGTAAACGGTGGCAATGATAATGTTACATTTTTAGTATTATAATCTTTTCCTAAAATTAAGTTTAAACAATTGTCTTCTAGAGCCGGATATAATGTTTCGCTTACTTCTTGACTAATAGCATGAATTTCATCAATAGACTTCTTGCATAACCTATTAAAATAATTGTAAATATTTTTAAAAAGATACCTTTAATTTTGTCGAAAACTCTTGATGAAATAAAAAAAATCATCAATATGACAATTTGAAAACTAATTTTGTGTAAGATTATGATTTTGCTTTAAATTTTTTAAACG
>NZ_RXFZ02000013.1:0-12107 GCF_044714365.1 Spiroplasma sp. hy2 | reverse complement strand
TTWTNNNNAATTATTTTTTTCATTAATTATTTACCTCCATATATTAAAAATATACCTAATTTTAGGTATATTTTATAAATATCAAGAGTTTTCGACAAAATTAAAGAAATAATAAACATTACCCTGAGTGAAAGTTGTGTTACAATTATGTGAAGTGATACTAGTTTTAATTTAAAACTAGTATCTTTTTTATTTTTAAAATTTTAAATTGTTTTTTCTGTTGGATTTTGTTTTAATTAAAATGATAAATAACAAACGATTTTTACATTTTATTATTGGTTTTGATATAAATAGGGTATAATTACGGTATATACCTAAATAATATATGTATGGTTTTTTATGGTTAAAAGATAGGTGAAAAAAATGGAGAAATTACGTAGAGTGTCATTAACTTTCTTAACAATTGGCGGAATTTTTAGTGCGTTACTGTTCGGAATATTAATTATGCTAGCAAATAAAATTAATAATCAAATGTTCCTTTATAATGCTGCAGATATGCTATTACACGATATTGCTCTTTTAGTTTTACAGTTTTCAAATATGACAGTATATCATAATGTGATGGCAAACCCAGAATTAGTTGGGGGGATTTTAATTGGAATTTCTAGTTTTTTAGTATTGCTGTATTTAATTCCAAATTATTTATCAAAAAATAATGGTTATAAAATTTTTGGCATAAGTGGTGCTTTTGTTATTGGATTAATATCTTTCATTTTATTAACAATGGCTGTTGTGCTTGCTGGTCAACCAATAAGTGCTAAAACTGGTTTAAATATTTTTAAGTTAAATTTACCAATTAATTCAGGTTTTATTTTGCTATTTATTGGACCAGTCTTAACCTTCTTTGGTAGTTGCTTTGCAATAGCTTATTATCATACAACACGAAAAGCAAAATCATTAACACAAGATCAAAAAAATCGTTTAACAGCAATTAATTTTGAAACTGGTAAAATTGGTTCTCGTGGGTTAACACCACAAAAAGAAATGGTTAATCAAGCTGAACTTACTCCTATTGAAGAAACAAAAACTCCTCTTAACAACAAATCAGTTGCAACAACAAATGATTTAAAAGCAAAAATGGCATTATTGAAATCAAAAATGGCTCGGAATGCTCTTTTACATGAGCAAGGTGAAGCACATCTTGTTCCAGAGGAAGAAGATAATAATTCTGATAATTCAAAACCAACAATTCGTGTTGGTGCAGAAGGCCAATATTTACGCACAATTAAAGAGGGTGAAGGAATTGTTGATGAATCACCAGCAGGATTACTTATTGAACAAGAAGGTGACTTTGTGAAAAAAGGTGATATTATTAAACATCGTGATTATTCAGTTCCTATTTTTAGTACGGAAACTTCGTCTTCAAAAGGAAATTTCAATGCCTATGATTCAATTATTATTCCAAAATCAAAACAACATATGTCATTAGATAAAACAGAATTAGCAGAACGAATTGGTTCGGTTCCAAAACCAAGTGGTAAGAAACGCATTAATCCCAATGCCCGTGTTGATAGTTCTTATGATGGTAAAGTTTTTTTAGGTGATATTGATAAAATTTGAACAGCAGGAAAAAAATACCGTGAAGATATTACAAAAAAACCAGCAACTAATAATTCTTTACAATCATCGGATTTACACCATAATTTTGAGAATGAAAATGAAAATGATGATAAAATAGATGATAATAATTAATTCATCCATATTTATGATAGGGGGAGGAATAGCATGGCATTGGAAAAAGTGCTACCATATCAGGGCAACTTAATTAAATATGATTTAATTATTAAAGAACAGAAGAATATTGTGTTGAATGTTAATAATGGCAAAATTAAAGTATCGGCCCCTAGTTATGCCCATGATTGGGAAATTGAAGCTCTAATTTATAAAAATATTAAAAAAATTATTACGGTAATTAATGTTCACGATAATTATCGAAAGATTGTCATTAATCTAAATGGAACAGGTTATGTTTATGTTTTTAATGAAAAATATCCGTTGCAATTAATCAATGAAAATATTCATACAAAAATTATTAATCGACAATATTTTTTATTAAAAGATGCTGGTAGTTATGATGAAAATGTTAAAAAGTTACACCATTTTTTAAAACAAAAATTTAGTTATAAATTTGAACAGTTATTAAATAAATGAGCAACAATAATGAATTTATCTTATAAAAATTTAACAATTAAAGCAATGGTTCGTAAATGAGGTGTGTGTTATCCACAAACGGAAAAAATTGTTTTAAATACAAAGTTAATTCATTTTGATCCGACAGTATTGGAATATGTAATTATTCATGAATTATCACATTTAGTTCATCATAATCATTCTAAGGCGTTTTGATATCATGTTGAAAAGTATATGTTAAATTATCGTGAAAAAGTTGAAATTTTAAAAAAACCAGGAATTTAATATGGTTTTCTTTTTAATTTAACATAAATAAGTAAGGAGTTAAGAAATATGCTTTATATTAGTAATCAACAAGACACTAAAAATCTTGAAAATTTTATTTTTAATCAATTTGATATTTCAGCAGTTAAATTAATGGCGAAAGCAGTCGAGGGTTTATTTCATCATTTGAATTTAGCAGTTCATAGTTTTTTAATTTTAGCTAACATTGGTAATAATGGTGGGGATGGTTTTTGTTTAGCAAAATTAATTAGTGATTATGATGGAACAAAAAAGATCCATATTCATATTTGCACTAATAAAAAAACCTTTGATACTGCTAAAACCCCAGAAGTGGCATATTATTATTCATTAGTTAAAAAGTTGCGAAATGTAACAATGACCTTTCTTGATGATAATATTGAGGCAGTAATTTTATAAACTGATATTATTATTGATTGCATTTTTGGTATTGGTTATCATGGAAAAATGCCACCTGCCATTGCTGAAATTATTAAAAAAGTTAATGAAAGTCAAAAATATGTTTTAGCATGTGATATTCCAAGTGGAATTGAAAATGATAGTGCAACAATTCCAACAATTGCAATTAAGGCTAATAAAACTGTTACTTTTTTTACTTATAAATCAGCTTTTATTAATTATGATATTATTCCTTATTTAGGAAAGGTTGTTGTATGACAATTGGGGTTTCATCAGCAAGAAATTAATAGGATTTGCGCGAAATTAATTGATAACAACTTATTTTATACGGATAGTGTCCAATTACATTCCCGCTCACTAATTTCACACAAAGGCATTTATGGAAATTTACTTATTTTTGCTTCAAGTTTAGAATATTAAATGCTGGGACTTTAGTTGCTAATATGGCATTAAATGCTGAAATTGGCCTAGTAATTTGAGCATTATCCCCAGAATTATTAGGAAAAACCAATAATACTGCTCCAGAAATTACGTTTTGTGATGCTTCTGATCGAACTCGAATTTTAGATTTATTAACAAACAAAGTTAATGTAGTTGCCTATGGAATGGGAAAAGGAAAAACAGAACGGACATATAATACTTTAAATTATATTTTAGAGAATTATAAAGGATCAATTGTTGTTGCTGATGGAATTAATGTTCTAGATGTCCCATTATTACGGAAATTACGTGGACGAGCAATTTTAACACCCCATGCATTGGAATTATCACGTTTAATTAATAAAAGTGTGCCAGAAATTTTAAGTAATCAAATTAATATTGCAAAATAATTTGCTAATAAGTATAAAATTGTTGTTTTAAAAGGATATCAATCAATTATTACGGATGGTAATCGTGTGTATATTAACGGTACCGGTAATCCATATATGGATGTTGCTGGTATGGGTGATACGCTAACTGGTTTAATTGCTAGTTTAGTTGGTCAAGGTTATGAATTGTTTGAAGCAGCAATTGTTGGAACGTATTTACAAGGGTTAGCTGGTGATGAAATTTCACAATACAAAAACCCGTGTTACCAACAGACATTATTGATCAAATTAGTTTTGTTTTAGCAGAGCTTATTGGAAGTGACGATTCGCTTAATTTTAAAAAATAGTTATTTTGGTTATTTCGGTAACTTTTGAATTTGTTATAATTGATTAAAATGAAAAATGGAGAATAATAATGCGCCAAATTTTAAAAAGTTATTTAAAATCATATTTTAAAAATTGAATTGAAGCCGGAGGTTTAATTCTTTTTATTATCATTATTATTGCAACAATTGCCGGAATTTTATCAGGTGCTTTACAATATAAAATAAAATATAATGATTTAGTATATACATCTGAACAATGAGATTATAATTTTAGTGTTGAAGATTATAAACCTAATTTTATGGAAGATTATTATTTACATAATAAGTTTATTGATAAAAATAAGCAAGAAATTAATGTTACAGGAGTTCCCCAAGCAATTTTAAATGAAAACAGTAGTTGGTGAAAAACAACAAAAAGTGTGTGTGGTACTCTTGCAAGTCCAGAATTACAGCAAATTTGTTCAACAAGTCAAATTATTACTAAATTAGCGAAAGTTGCGCAATATCGAGGAATGAAGCAAAATATTGATGGTGTTAATCCGATTGGCTATCTTTATTTTAAAAAATTTAATTGAAACCAACCAAAAGAAATAGTAACACGGTTATTACGACAAAAAACTTTGCCAGAATATTCTGTTGGTGTTTTTGAAGCTATTTCTTTTAAACAAGGAAGCGGTTCAAATTATACTTTAAAGATTACTCCTGCGGTAGTACAAAATCTAGAACAGACAGCCGCCGTTAATTTTAACCAATTGAAATTATACCAAGGACAGTTGCCAACAGTAGATAATGAAGCGGTTGTTAGTAGTTTATTTGCAGAGCAAAATCATTTAAAAATTGGAGATATTTTTCCAGTCATTCCAAACAACCCAAATTTTAATTTAAAAATTATTGGAATTGGAAATAATTTAGATAATTTTATTAAGCGGACAAGTTTAAAAATTAATAGTAGCAATGATATTCGGAAATACGGTGTATTATTTACAACTGAGCATTTCCAAACTCAATTGCAGGATGCAAATGTTCGTGGTGAGTTAGGAAATATTACTTTAAATCCAAGTCAAAAAATTTTAATTAAATTAAATTCAACAAATGCAATTTTAACTTTAAAAGAAAATTTAGCACAGGGTTATATTAATCCAACAGCAACTTTAATTCCATATGAAAATAGTGATATTGCAATGCAAACGCAAAATATTAATATTCAAATTATTTTGTATAGTGCAATTGGTTCGGTGCTGTTATTTTTAGGTTTTATTTTTATTAATTATACAATGAAAAAAGAGATGAATAAAACTCGTCGTCAAATTGGAATTTTTAAAGCTTTTGGTTATCAAACAATGGAATTATCATGAATTTTTTCAACAAAGTTTTTTGTCACGATGCTATTTGGTATTATCTTAGGATATTGTGTTAGTATTCCTATTCAGTTATATGTTAATACATTATATACAACAGGATTATTAATTCCATTTAAATTAATTTATGTTTCCTGATGATTTATGCTAATTTTGTTTTTAGTTATCCCCATCTTTTTTACTACTTTATCATTTTTATTTACAATGAGTTATTTAAAAAAACCAAGTTTAGTATTAATTAATGGTGCTGGAAAAATGAATTTTTATGGTTTAATAATTGGGATTAAAAAAATTTTTAGTAAAACAAGTTTCTTGTTTCGAATTCAATTAGCATTTACTTTAAAAGGATTTTGAAAATGAATGATTGTAATGTTTATTTTCTTTATTTCTTCATTACTCTTTATCATTCAATTTAATGCATCTGATATTTTTCGACAAATTGTTTATTCGTTTAGTAATGTTTATCAAAAAGATGTTGACCATCGCTTCCAATTTCCAAGTTTATTAACAATGGTAACAAGTCATCGAACTCCAACAGGAGAAGAAAAATTAAAATTAATAAATAATAATCATTTTCGAGTGTTACCAACAAGTAATGTTGAACAAACCCAGGCTGTTTCATTAGCAAAATTTAATGAATTAGCAACAGCGATTCATCATAATCCGATGGATATGGAATTATGACAAAAACTCTTTCTTTATCAGCCAATTTATCAGTCAGTTTATTTAACTGATTTAATTCAAGTTGTTAAAGATATAACAAATATAACAGGAGGAAATTTACCAGATTGAGGAAAAAATATTGTTAATTTAAGTAATCTGATTGACCAGACACATATTAAGACAGTTGTTAGTTTTAATACATTGTATTATAATCCTCAAACAGAATTGCCAGTTCTTAATTTAGCTGTAACTCCAAGTAATCGTGAAACAGCAGTAATTAGTGATCTTAATTTAAAAGGGATTGAACCAAATACTTGGACAAATTTTTATCAAATGGAAGGTGTTAACAAAACGGTTATTAACGAATTGTTTGCAGCACCATTAACAAGAACACAAATTCCTGCAATTATTTCAGAAAAAATAGCTAAATTAAATAATTTAAAAATTAATGACACTTTTGAATTTACTGTTAAAAATGTAAGATCTCCGTATAATATATCAATTGTTGTAAAGGGAATTAATAAAAATGATACAACACGAAGCAATGTTTTTATTAATGCTAATACTATTCGGTTTTTATTTTATGATTTTAACAAAAAACCAGTCCCAAATGATTTTTATGATGGAGTTATTTCTAAGGAAAAAATGATTTATGATAAGATCAACCCAAAAGAATTGCTAATGGGGAAACAAGATTATAAGATTACATTGCAAAACTTAACAATTAATATTTTTAACCATGATATTACAGATAATTTAGGAAAAATTATGACAACAATAACTAGTGATGGTAGTGATATTAGTATCTTTACGGGTCCAAATAATGTTGAATTAATTACCTTGCAAAAATTATTAGCATCGGCAGGCTTGGGGATGTTAAATGATTCATTGTTAATTTTACAAATATTAAATGGAATTATTATTTTCATTATTTTAGCAATTATTACTTCTTCGGTAATTGATGAAGCTAGCTCAGTTATTTTAACAATGCGAGCCTTAGGATATAAACCACGGCAAGTAAACTTTATTGTAATTGGTAATTATGTTCTTGGTGTTTTATTTACCTTCTTCCTGGCATATGTTATTTCCTTACTAATTTGGTACTTTGCTGTTAACATTATTTTAGAACAGTTTAAATTTGTTATTAATTTACCATTAAATTGACAAACACCATTAAAAGTTGGAACTATTATTAGTATTATTTTAGTTCTATCATGACTATTATCTATGTATTTAGTAAAAAAACAAAAACTAAATGAATTAACTGAGTAAAATAGGTTATAATAAAATTATAAAATTTCAGATTAAATCGTTGATTTAGGAATAGTAATTAATATGCTTATCGTCAGAGAGGTTATGATTGGTGCAAATAACTGGTGAGATATTAAGGAATTCACCTAATGAGAGCTGCTAATCCCAGCCGGATTATTTAATATAAATGATTCGTTAACTGTAATTAAGACTATTTATTAGTAAAAAAAGGATGGTACCGTAAAAATTGCTCCTTGTTTATATTTTTTTAATATAGACAAGGATTTTTCTAACTTAATTAGACTTCAGTAAGAAAGGATTAAACAATGGAAAAAGAATTAGACTTATTATTTACCCAAGCAACAAAAAACATTAAAGCAGCAAAAACAGTGGCGGAAGTTAATGCCGTTCAATTAAAATATTTAGGGAAAAAATCAATGTTGAATGATTTATTGAAAAAAATGAAAGATTTGACACATCAAGAACGTTTAACAATTGGTCAAAAAACAAATCAAATTAAAGGAGAATTAACTGAATTATGTCAAGTTAAAAAAACCGAATTAGAAAATGCTTTATTAATTGCGACAATTGAACAAGAAAAAATTGATTTATCATTACCAGGATATAATTTAGTATTAGCAACAAAGCATCCATTAAACCAAGTTATTGATAAAATTTCGCAATTATTTCAAGAATTAGGATATGATATTGTGTTTGGAACTGAAGTTGATGATGATGAATATAATTTTCAACGCTTAAATTTACCATTAGGACATCCAGCTCGTGATATGCAAGATACATTTTATTTGTCTAAAAACACATTATTACGAACACACTGTACCAATATGACAGCCCGTGCAATTTCACAGATGAAAAGTAAAAATGAAATAATTGCAATGATTTCAACTGGAAATACTTATCGCCGTGATGATGATGATGCTACACATTCACATCAATTTATGCAAGTTGATGGGTTTTTAGTTGCCCCAAATATCACTTTTGCTAATTTAAAATGAACAATTCAATACTTTTGTCAACGGATGTTTGGTGAAGCAACACAAATCCGTTTACGGCCAAGTTTTTTTCCATTTACAGAACCATCTGTTGAAGTTGATGTTACTTGTGTTAATTGTCAAGGTAAAGGTTGTTCAATTTGCAAGCAAACTGGTTGAATTGAGATTATGGGCTCTGGGATGATTAATCCGCTTGTTTATCAAGCATGTGGACAAGAACCAACATTAACTGGCTTTGCCTTTGGCATTGGGATTGAACGAATTGCGATGTTAAAATATGGGATTGATGATATTCGTCGTTTTTATACAAATGACATCCGCTTTTTAGAACAATTTAAGAAATTTGATTAGGAGGTTTAAAATGATTATTACAAGAAGATGATTAAATAAATATATTGATTTTACTGATATTAGTAATGCTGATATTGTTGCTGCTTTAAATAGTTTAGGGTTTGAAGTAGAACGTACTCATAATTTTGATCGTAATAGTAATATTGTTTGTGGTCGAATTCAAGTTGTTAATGAAATTCCTGATACGCATTTAAAGTTTTGTCTAGTTGATACAGGACAAGAATTAGTTGATCCAATTGTTTGCGGAGCTAGTAACCCAGCGGAAAATGGATATGTTGTCGTTGCTCGTCCAGGGGCAGTGTTAGCCGATGGCACAAAAATTGCAAAACGTGAAATTAAAGGATATGCTTCGGAAGGAATGATGTGTTCATTAAGTGAATTAGGAATTGCTGAAAAATATTTAACGCCAGCCGAACAAGGTGAAATTATTTTAACTTTTAATGAAAAAGAAGGTTCATATGATATGATTGGTGCTGAAGATGTTTTAACTAAAATTGGTTTAACTGATTATTTGTTTGAGATTGATTTAACATTAAACCGCAGTGATTGCTTAAGTGCTTATGAATTAGCCCGTGAATTAGCCCGCTATTTTAAACGTGAATTATTTCCGTTAGAATTAGAATCAACAGAAAATTTAAAAGAATATCAAAATCCATTAAAAGTAGAAATTGCAACATCAGCAGTTGAATCAGCAATTAGTGTTAATATTAAATTAACGCTGGAAAAAACTCCGCTAAAATTATTAGATCGAATTTGGTTAAAAATTAATGAATATCAATCAAATGTAGCAGATCCATTTGGCGATTTAGCAATTAAAGCAACCCTTGAAACAGGGCAACCATTATTACTTTATGATTTTAATAAAATTAAAAACCCTTTAAAAATTACTGATGATTATGAAAATAAAACTTTTAATATTAAAAAAGGTGATTTAGTAGTTCTTGATGGGAATGAATTTGTAGAATTAATTGGTGTTCGCGTTAATCCGACTTATGCTATTAGTGCTATAACAACGGAGATAACAGTGTTAGCACTCCATTTAAGTCATATTATAATGCGTCAACAACAACGAAAAGTTGGTATTAGTAACATTAATTTACAACGTTATATCAAACCCCTTAGTTATGCTACTGTTGGATTAGGATTATCACGTTATTTGTATTTATTAAAAATTAATGGTTTTTTAGCCGAGTTATCAGTTTTAAACTTTATTAAAGAATATAAGAAAACAGTTGAGCCAATTAACATTACTTTACTTGAGATTAATCAATTTATCGGTCGTTCTTTTACCTTATTAGAAATTAAAGCTTTATTAGAACCATTAGCTTTCCAATTTAAAACAGAAGGTGAACAATTATTTGTGACACCACCAGTAACTCGTACCGATATTTTTCAGAAAGCTGATTTGATTGAAGAAATTGCCCGGTTATTTGGTTATAATAATATTGTTGCTCAATCACCAGTCTTACCAAATTTAGTTAAGGCTAAACGTCCTACTGAAAAAACAATTAAAAATTTTGAAACTTTTTTTTTAAATAATGGTTTTTATCAGGCAAAAACATATGCGCTAGTTAAACAAGAAGAAATTACTCATTTTAACTTTTTTAATTATCAAAAACCATATCAATTACTATCACCATTATCGGAAGAACATGCTGTAATGCGGTTAAGTTTAACAAATAGTTTATTAAACAGTGTTAAATATAATAATGCTCGAAATCAAAAAAATGTTAAGTTATTTACTGTTGAAAAAATTTATGTAAATGAGAAAAGTTATTATCATGGGGCATTTGTAAGTCAAGCAGAAATTGTTCAAAATAAAATAACAGGCGATAGTCTTTCTAATTCGTATTATTATATTAAAAGTTTATTGGAAGTTTATTTGCAAAGTGAACAAATTGATATTGATGAATTATCATATCAATCAGCACCAAAAAATAAAATTTACCATCCTTATCAAACTAGTCATGTTTTTTTAGGAAAACAATTATTAGCAATTATTGGTGTGATTCATCCTAGTTATCAAAAAGAAGTTGATTTAAAAAGTACAACTTATTTTGGCGAAATTAATTTTGAAGTAATGTTTAATTATCCGCATAAGAAACAAACATTTTTCACACCGCCTTCTAAATTTAGTACAAGTAGTCGTGACATTTCAATTTGAGTACCAGTAACAGTAACCTACGAACAAATTAAGAAAAAGATTTTAACAGGAGTTAAAAATGTTGTTGCAATAGAAGTGATTGACCAGTATTTTGATCATAAAGAAATGCCTAATCATGTTGCTTTAACAATTAGTTTTACATTTAATGATATGGCAAAACAGCTAACTGAAACAGATATTAACCAACAATTTGAACAAATTAAAATGAATTTGAAGAAATTACAATTACAAATTCGCTAGAAAAAAAATTTATGTATTTGAGGATTAAGGTAATTTATGAACACTAAATCTTAATCCTTTTAATTAGAACTTGCTTTATTTTTTATATAAAAAGAACATCTTTTGAAACAGATGTTCACTAGTTATTTTATTTTTTTAATATATTCGTGTCATTCATCAATGGCTGCATAATAATCTTGATATTCTTCATTATGAGTAGGATGATATTTTGCAATTAACATTCCAAAAACAATATTAATTAGCATCAACTGTGAAACATAACGGGGATTATCAACATAAAAATTTAGAATTTCAGTATTCTCTAAGGTTAGTTTTTGTAAATTAGGTGATCCTTTATATTCTTTATTAATTGTTAATAAAATAATTTTAACATTTCGTTTTGTTGCAACTTCAATTAGGAAATGATATTCAGCATCTTGTAAGCTTTTTGAAATTAAAATTAATAAATCATTTTCACTAAGAGTTTCAATTAATTTAATTGTGGCATAATAATTAACAAGATAAGTTGAGTTATATTTTAAAACATTTAAGTGTAAATTTAAATTTTCGCAAATTAAAGTATGGCGACTAATTCCCCAGATAACAATTCGTTCACTCGTATGAATTGTATCAATGAATTTTTCTAATTGATTAACTTTTAAATTTCGATAAGTTTCATCTAATGCATAAGTATGCAGTTTATAAATATTATCAATAATATTATGGAGAGTTGTCTCATTTTCTTGGATATCAAATTCCTTGATATTATTATACTTTCCAGCAACTCATACTTTAAATTTACTATAATTTTCAACCCCCAATTTTTTAATTAAACGACTTAAGGTAGAAGTATTGATGAAAAGACTATCTGCTAATTCGTTAATAGTTAACTCTAGAACACTCTGAATGTCATTATTTAATTTTTCAATTAATTGAATTTGCAAATCAGTTAATTGGTTTTTTTTCGTATGTTATAATTTTCATTTTGGCTCCTCATTTTTTTACAACACATTTATAATAGACTTCTTGCATAACCTATTAAAATAATTGTAAATATTTTTAAAAAGATACTAATAGCAAATTATAATTTTAATTAATTATGTCTTTTATTTAAAAATYWA
>NZ_RXFZ02000012.1:0-12371 GCF_044714365.1 Spiroplasma sp. hy2 | reverse complement strand
TTAAATTTTTAAATAAAAGACATAATTAATTAAAATTATAATTTGCTATTAGTATCTTTTTAAAAATATTTACAATTATTTTAATAGGTTATGCAAGAAGTCTAATAAAAATACTTAAATTTCATTTTTGCTTTTCTATTAATTTATAGTCTCAAAAGTGAACATTAAATAGTGATAACGATAACAAGACAATTGCTTTTACACTAGCAAAAGGGTATCGTGTAAGTGAAGTGCAACAAATCAACTCAGAAAGGGGTTGATTTGTTGCACTTCACTTACACGATACCCTAAAATTTCTTCAATTGAAATCCCAAGCATTTGTTCAGTTATCTGAAGCGGATTTAGAATAATATTTTTGTTAAGTAATGGCAAATTATATTTATTAGTAAAAACAATTTGATAAATATTGTTATTAAAATCTGTTGTAGGTTTATTTTTTTGATAAGTATTATCACGAAAAGAAAATAAAAAATAAATTAATGTAACTAATACTCCGAATAAAATTGTAAACATAAAATACCCCTGCTTTTTAATTGTTCTCCTCTACTTTCAAATTACTTATATAATCATCTTATTTTTTATTTTCCTTTTGTTAATTAAAATTTAATGTTAAAAAATAAAAAAATAGGAGTAATTAACTTCTATTTTTTTATTTTTAAAATAATTATTAGTTTTTCCCAGCAATTAAAATATTATATTTATTTAATACATAACCATCTATATCAGTTATTTCAAATGGTCTATCGGCCATTTCTGGTTGAGCAACATACATTCCCTTCTCATTAAGTTTCGCTACAGGAACATAATCACGTTGATAATTAATCATTGCGCCAGATTCTGGATCATGACCATTACGATAATAATTATAATTATTTTCATAATCCATTACTTGTTGATATGGTGAAGTATAATTAGCTTCTTCTGTTAATGCTGATGAATTTTGAATAATAAAATTCATAAATTTATAAGCTAACTCCTGATTTCTAGCATTTTTTGATAAAACCATATTATCACTTCAAATGTTAGTTCCTTCAACTGTTTCTGGTGTTCACGCCGTTGTTGCTCGTGGGCGGGTAATAATTAATTTTGTTCCCTTCGCTTCTTCATGACTCTTTGCAAATAATGTATCCGCATAAATTGCATCCCCATTATACATAAAAGCAAAATCAAAACGTCCATCACCAACTGCATTGATTAACTCATCATTCATTAAGGCAACATTATTATGTTTTAACAATGTTGCTAATTCGTTGTAACCATGATCAACTTCCATTTGCGTTGTTGGTACTGATTTGAAATAATTTTTTTCAGTATTTAACATAAATAAATTTCGTGGATCATTATTAATTAAAACTCGTTTATTTGCTGCGGCTGCTTGTCATAAAATATCTCATGAAATGCCATTTGAGATAATCTTATTATTTTCAACATCATTAAGTTTAATTTGATCGCGATTTATACTAGGTTCTCACTCTGCACGTTGATAACCAAATTTTCCTTGAGCTGTTGTTAGTAAATATTGATTTGCTTTAGCAAATATCTCATCTAAAAATTTTAAGTTACTTTCTGTTGGATTAATCACAAGTGATACTTCTCCTCAAAAATAAGGTAAACTATAATTAACAATTGTTTTTTGAGTAGCATCTTTCAATTTATTTTTATTTAAAACATTTAATAATCCATCAGCTAATGATGCCGCATAATTTTTATCAAAACATTTTGCTGTTGTTGGATCCAAAGTAGAAGGAACAATACAATTTTGATAAAATTCTGGATTTGTTTTTTGTACTGTTGCTACATCAACATTTAAATCATTAAAATATTCATTCCCAACTGTTCGTTCTTTGACATCTTGTCCATGATAATTTGGATTAGGTTTAATAATGTTGAAATTTTTATCAACATCATTTAATTTTTGATAATCAATTTCTTCTAAACGTCCTTCTTGCGCTAACTTATTAACCATATAGTCACTTGGAACCATCACGTCATAATGTGTCGTATATAATTTGTTATACAATGTTTCATTACTATCATAAACACTATATTTAACTTTTACATTATATTTTTTTTCAAACTTACTAATTAAATCTGAAGTAATATATTCACCTCAATTTGCTACTGCTAAATCATAAATATTATTTTTAATATAAACTGCTGTTAGCAAAGCAATTGAGCCAACTGAAATTGTTACTAATGATAATGACTTTCAACTTTTTGCCAATCAACGGAATTTTTTTCGTGATATTTTATTAATATTTTCTTTGGTTTCTTGCCGTTCAATAAAAGTTTGTTTTTTATTCTTAATTCATAAAACACTTTTATCATATTTTTTTTCTAGTTTAACAATTTTTCAGCGTAATTGTTCTTTTTGTTTTTCATTATTAATTTTTTTATTATTTAATTGATGATAAAGAAAGGCTAATTTTTTTTCATAGCGCATAATATCTTTATCTTTATAAGTTCCTTTTACCATTTCTCGGCGAAATTTATTATAATTAATTTTATAAACATTTCATCCATTTCATCCAATAATAATAACTCCAATAATTGCAATACAAATCGTACCAAAAGCATTAATAAAAGGTTTAATTCTTTTCATTGTATAAATAAAAGTTGCAACATTGACATCGTCACCACCAGTAAAATAAGAGATAATAAAGTCATCAAAACTCATTGCAAAGGCAATTGCTGCAGCTGCAATAATTGCTGGTTTTAAAATTGGTAAAATAATTTTTCGCAAAGTTTGTGAGGGCTTTGCACCTAAATCTAATGAAGCTTCAATTAATTTTGGATCAACTTTCCGTAAACGTGGTAATACTGTAATAATTACATATGGAACATCAAATGAAATATGTGCTAAAACTAATGTTAACATTCCAAAATTTGCTCCTAAAGCAATAAATAACATCATCAACGAAACAGCTGTAATAATATCAGCATTAATTAATGGAATATTAGTAATTGATAATGTCATTTTCTGTGTAACTCGCCGTGCTCGACTTAATCCAATCGCAGCTAAAGTGCCAATAATAACTGAGACAACAGTTGCAATTACTGCTGTAAAAACTGACACAATAATACTTTGTAAAAAAGGTTGCTCACTAGCAAGTTGTTTATACCAAAGATCAGAAAAACCATTAAAAATACTCATACTTTCACCACTATTAAATGAAAATAAAATTAAAATCATAATTGGAATATAAATGAATAACATAATTAATGCCATATAAGATGATTTAAAAAACTTTTTCATTGCGACGCCCCTTTCTTGTTTCAAAATATTTTGATAATGAATTTGATAGCACAATAATTAAAAAAACAATAAGGGCTAAGACAACTGAGATTGCTGCGCCAATTCCAAAGTTTTCTCCTTTAAAGAAATATGCTTCAATTACATCAACAATTAAATTAATACGACCATTCCCCATAAATTTAACAATAATTAACGAAGTTGCTGCTTGGACTAATAATAATGTTCCACCTGCAATAATACCTGGGATTGATTGACGAAAAATAACTTTTCAAAATGTTTTAAAACCATTTGCTCCCAAATCTTTTGAAGCTTCAATTAATGAAGTATCAATTTTATCTAAACTATTATAAATTGGTAAAATTACAAATGGTAAAAATGCATACACCATTCCAATAACAATCGAAATTGGGGTTCCAAGTAAACTTGGAGCAATAATATTAAACATTGTTTGTAATCCAATAATTTTTAGTAACATATTAATTCAAATTGGTAAGGTTACTAAAATTCAAATATTTTTTGACAATAGTTTTGATTTACAAAATGCCATCACATAAGCAACTGGATAAGCAATCACAATTGCAATTAAGGCCGCAATTAATGAATATCCTAAAGCTAAGAATAGTGCAATAACAAATTTTTGCTCTGAAAAAAAAGTTACAAAATTTTTAAAATTAATTTCAAAAACTAAACTATTTCCCGTTGGTTGAATAAACGAATATAATAAAATAATTAATAATGGTACAACAATTAATAAAATCATAATAATAAGGTATGGCCATAAAATTAAATTGAACCCTCTTTTAAACCATTTGTTTTGTTTTGCATGATAAGAAATATTTAAATATTTTGTTCGACATCAAGCAGCAAAATGTTGACTAATTGATTTAATTTTACTACCTTGTTTTTTAAATCATCCTTTACCTTTTTTTGGTGGTTTATTTTTGTTTTCCATCATTCTTGCTCCTTAATCATCAATCTCTTTCCACATAACATGAATATCTTCAACATTTCATGAAATATCAACTTGATCACCTTCTTCAACTCTATCTGTTGAATGAATTAAATATTTTCGTTCTTTACATTTAACAATAATTTCCCAATGAACTCCTTTAAAATTAACTCTTTTAACTGTTCCTGTGAAAAATCCTTTCTCAACTGGAACAATGTCAATATCTTCAGGACGAATAATAATATCAATTTGTTCTTCATTTTCACCAAATCCACGGTCAACACAAACAATTTTTTTGCCATCAATTGCTACTAAATTATCTTTAATAAAAATTGCATTTGAAATAATATTTGAGTCACCAATAAATTGTGCTGTTCATAAATTCTCTGGTTCATTATAAATTTCCGCTGGTGTTCCAACCTGTTGAATTGCTCCATCATTCATTACAATAATACGATCAGACAATGTTAATGCTTCTTCTTGATCATGCGTTACTAAAATAAAAGTAATTCCAATTTCTCCTTGCAAAGTTTTTAATTCTGCTTGCATTTTTTTTCGTAACTTAACATCTAATGCAGCCATTGGTTCATCTAATAACAAAACCTTTGGCTTATTAATTAATGCTCGTGCTAATGCAACGCGCTGGCGTTGACCACCCGATAATTGTTCAACTGATTTATCTTCAAAACCTTCTAATCCTACTAATTGTAAAAATTTCTTTACTTCAGTTTCAATAACATCATACTTATTGCGTTTAACTTTTAAACCATAAGCAATATTATCAAAAACAGTTAAATGCGGAAATAAAGCATAATTTTGAAAAACAGTATTAACTTCTCGTTTATGAACTGGCGTTTTTAAATAGTCCTTTCCTAAAAATAATAATTCCCCACTATTAGGTTGTTCAAATCCAGCAATAATTCTTAATGTTGTTGTTTTTCCACATCCTGATGGTCCTAGTAATGTGACAAATTCTCCTTCTTTAATGTTTAAGTTAATTCCTTTCAAAACTATTTTTCCTTCATATTGTTTTGAAATGTTTCGTAACTCTAAAATATTTGTTTCCACTGCTCCTGCTCCTTTTCTAATCTTTTAAAATATTGGTGGTGTTGAAATTCATAATACCTCAACAATTTCATTTGTTTCATTTTTTAAATAGTGTTGATTATTACCATATAAATAAAAACTATCACGAGTATGTGCTGTTTGTACTTTTTGCCCAGAATAAACTAACACTGTTCCTTTCAAAACATAACCAAAAATCTGACCCTCAAATGGTAATATCCGTTCTGATTCTCCTTGCGGCTTAATTTGAATTAAAATTGGTTCTAATTCATTTACTTGCGCATTAGGAACTAATCATTCAATTCGATAATCATTTTGTTCAACTTCATAATGTTCTTCTGCTGCATAAACGAATTTTCTATTTTTTTCTTGTTTAAAAAAATCTGCTAAGTTGGTGCCTAAAACTTCTAAAATACTTTCTAGTGTTTCAATACTCGGAGAAGAAATATCGCGTTCAAGTTGACTAATAAAGCCTTTCGTTAATTCACAACGATTTGCTAATTCTTCAATTGTTAAATTATTTTTTTGACGTAATAGTTTAATTTTCTCTCCTAGTAACATAAACAACCCTCCTTTGGTAATTTTGTTTAGTTATACTAAACTTTTTGTTTTTAAATTACGACCCCATTAATTATAAAAAAAACAAAAAAAATATCAATAGTTTTGATGATATTTTTTATTTTTTAAAATATTTATTAATTGCTTTTGCTACTCCTGAACGACGATAATGGGCAGTTGTATCATCAGAAATAGTTTTAATATCCGCTTTAGCATTTCCCATCGCAATTCCAACGCCAGCTCATTTTAACATTTCATAATCATTTGAACCATCACCCATCGCAATAATTTCTGCTGGTTGAATATTATATATTTTAGCAAGATATTCTAAAGCATCTTTTTTGTCACTACCCTTTGGACTAATTTCTAAATTTAAACTTTGATTTGGCAAATATGACCAATCAAAAATATTAAATTCATATTTTACTAAAAGTTTTGCTTTAAATTTTAGAACATTCTCTTTTTTACCACTAACAACAAACTTGTAAGCTTGGTCATGTAAAGTAGTAGGATCATATACTAATATTCTTTTTCGTTTTGTGTGAAAACTCATTCATTTAGTCATCAAACTATGCTTAGTATTAACATAAGCAAAATGTTCATTCTTAACGGAATATGCTCATAATTGAATTTTACACTCATTAGCAAGATAAAAAACATTGATTAATTCATCATTAAAAAAAACATTTTGTTGAAGAATTTTTTCTTTCGCAAAATCATAAATTATGCCACCATTAAAACCAATTACTGGCATTTTATTTTCAATAATGCCTAATTTTTTTGCAACTTTTCTAATCGCACCAATACTACGCCCAGTTGCAATAATCACTTTAATCCCATTTGCCAATGCTCACTTAATTGCTGCAACATTTTGCTTTGAAATTCGATTTCTCCTTGCTGTTGTACCATCCAAATCAAGAGCAATTAACTTATACTTCATTAGTTTTTCTCCTCTTATTCTTATTCTTTATGTTAATTATATCTAAAAATTAAACATCTGGTAAATATTTTATTAAACTTTGAACTTTATCTAATCTTTCTCATGGTAGTTCAGTATGGTAACGACCAAAATGCCCATAAGTTGCCGTTTGTTGATAAATTGGTTTTTGTAAATCTAACGTTTCAATCATTGCTTGGGGGCGAAAATCAAAATTTTCTTTAATCGCCTTCAATATAATATCATTTGCAACAAAATTAGTTCCAAATGTTTCAACAAAAATTGAAATCGGTTCAGCAACTCCAATCGCATAAGATAATTGAATCTCACATCGTTCAGTTAATCCTGCCGCAACAATATTCTTTGCAACATAACGAGCCATATATGCTGCTGAACGATCAACTTTTGTTCCATCTTTTCCCGAAAAAGCACCACCACCATGCCGTGCATATCCACCATATGTATCAACAATAATTTTTCGCCCTGTTAACCCAGCGTCACCTTTTGGTCCACCAATTACAAATCGACCAGTTGGATTAATTAAAACTTTAAAATCTAAATTCATTTTAAATTCTTGCACAACTGGTTCCATAATTTTCGTAATAACAAAGTGTTTAAATTTAGCTTCATCAATATCTTCATCATGCTGAATTGACATTAAGATTGTATCAATATAAATATGTTTAGCATTTGTTATGTCTAACGTTACTTGTGATTTCATATCTGGTCGTGCCCCAATAAACATTCCTTTTTTACGTAGCATACTTGCTCACTTTACTAAAGCATGAGCAATAGAAATTGCTAACGGCATATAATTATCTGATTCATTTGTTGCATAACCAAACATAATTCCTTGGTCACCAGCTCCAGCTTTATCAACACCAAGTGAAATATCTGGTGATTGTGTTTTAACTAATATTTCAACTTCACAAGTTTGTCAATCAATTCCTCATTCTGCATCATTATAACCAATTTCTTTTAATACTTTACGTGCTACATTGGCATAATCAACTTTTGCTTTTGTTGTAATCTCACCACCAATAATAACCCGGTTTGTTGTAATAAAGCATTCACATGCTACCCGTGATAAGGGGTCTTCTTTTAAGCATGCATCTAAAACAGCATCTGAAATTTGATCACAAATCTTATCAGGATGCCCTTCTGATACTGATTCTGATGTAAATAAAATTCGCTCTTTTCCCATCTTTTTCTTCTCCTTAATCATAAATAAAACCACACCAGAATAATGTGGCATTAATAACAATATGTTTACATATAAATTAATAGTTAAGTTCTATTCAATAACTAATAAATCTTATTGGTAGCATATCATTTTGCCCTGCTAAAAGCACCTTCTAGTTAAATATAGGGTTGCTAGTGGATCATTGCTTAGCGTACTAACCACTTCTGAATAAGTTTTATGTTGTTACTTGACAACAAATATATTATAACTTAAAAATTAGTTAATTTTAATTTAAATTAATTATTTCGGTAAGAATTTCAACACTAATATTTTGATTAGTGAATAAGTAATGTTTTGCTATTTCAATTTTTTTTATTTTAACTAGTCCATTATTAATTAAAGTTACTTGTTTTGTATCATAAAATTTATCAACCTCTGCTTGTAATATTAAAGTTTTTACTTTAAGATTATTAATTTGTTTTACTATCTTTTTATTAAGATAATTAAATTGTAAAATTTGATTTAAAAAATAAGTTTGTTCTTTTTCCATCATTAAAGTACTATAATCTTCATTTTGACTTAAAAGTTGATAATCAATATGAATTTTAAGAGTTTTGTTTAAATTAAATAAAAAACCAAATCCAATCTCAATTTTGCTAATCATTGAAAATCTTATTCCATTTAAATTTGTAATTGGATTAACAAAAACAACTTTTTCAATTAATGGTTTTTGTTTCAATAATAAATTAATTAAACCACATGAAAATCCTTCTAATAATAAAATAATTCTTTGTTGTTCATATTTATTTTTTAATGCTGTAATTACGTCAATAATATCATTCACTAAAACTCCAACATTTTTAATACTAGTTGGCACATTATCTCCGACATTGCGTTGATTAAAAGCAATTACTGAAACTTTATGCTTAGCTCATATTTCATTATTAATTAAACCAGTAAAATTTTCCTTACTACCGTATAAATCATGAACTGCTAAAATAATATCCTGACCAGTTTTATCAATTGTTCCTAATGTTGATAATTCATATTGATCAGAAGTAAGAAAGTGTTTATGTTCGATATATTCAGGTAATTGAATTTCTCATCGTTTTGTTTTCTTGTTTAAAAGACGATAACAACGTAGAAAAAAATAACAACACAAAAAAATTCCTAGAATAATACAAACAACAATAATGATTACATTCGTTTTAATTAAACTAGTCATTTAAGTTACTCCTTTATTATCCTAAAAAATCAGTTTCATTTTCTGGATGAATTAAAATTCGTTCAATTTTTATTGCTTGGTTAGTTTTATCATCTACTTGTAATCATACCGCTGAAAAAATTAATTTATCATTTTCAGCTGCTGGTTCAAAACGCACTGGTAAACCAGTTTTTTCCTTAAGAATAATTTCTTCTGGATTTGCCCCAATAATTGAATTATAACTACCACACATCCCAACATCGGTAATATATGCTGTTCCTTTTGGCAATATTCGATTATCTGCTGTTTGAACATGAGTGTGCGTTCCAAAAAAACCAGTAATAATACCATCATAATTCCAAGCAAAAGCTAATTTTTCTGCACTAGCTTCGGCATGAAAATCAACAAAATGAAGCTCACTATCATCATTATTAATAATTTCTTCAAAAATTGTGTATGGATTATCTACTGGGTCCATAAAACTACGACCCATTAAATTAGTTACACGAATTTTTTTATTATTAATCTTAATAACAACTGTGCCTTTCCCAGGTGTAAACGAATTCATATTTGCTGGTTTTAATAAATCATTTACTTCTTCAATATAATTTAAAACTTCTGGATTACGAAAAATATGATTTCCGGAAGTAATAATATTAATCCCCATTTCTTTTAATTCATTATAATGATGCTTTGATAATGATTTCCCATTGGTAGTATTTTCACCATTTGCAATAATTAAATCAAGCTTATATTTTTTTATTATTTGTGGCAAATATTTATTAACAGCTGTCCGTCCAGCTTGTGCATAAATATCACCAATCATTAAAATATTCATTTTATTTTCTCCTTAATCACTATCAATTTTTTTTAATTTTTTTATTAATCCAGCACATTCTTTAATATTTTCAAATTCTTGATAAATGATATCTCGCTGATGTTGCTTATAACCTAATTGTAAGTTATTTTCAAATTTATGCAAAGCATTTGTAATTTTTACCAACGAATCATAAACAGCATTACGCGAAACATTTTTTAACCCTGCAATTTCACTTAATGAATAATCATCAAAAAAATATAATTCAAAATATTCTCTTTGCTTTGTTGTTAATAATTCCCGATATAATTCATATAAAAGAATTAACTCATTTGATTTTGCCAAATCTTTCATTATTCTATTTCCACTTCATCCTTGTTAAATAAATCTTTGGTTAAATTATAAATATATTGCTCAATATCAAATTCTTGTAAATCAGTTGGTTGCTCACCCAAACCAATTAACTTAACGGGAATGTTTAATTGGTCCTTAATTGCTAAAACAACGCCTCCTTTAGCCGTACCATCCATTTTTGTTAAAACAATCCCACTAACATCGGTTACCTCCGAAAAATTCTTTGCTTGTGAAATACCATTTTGACCAGTAACCCCATCAATTACTAATAAGGTTTCATGTGGAGCATCGAGAATTTCGCGTTGAATAATACGATTAATTTTATTTAATTCATTCATTAAATTAACTTTATTTTGTAAACGTCCCGCTGTATCAATAATAATAATATCAACTTGTTCTTTTTTTCCTTTAACTAATCCATCATAAATAACACTAGCTGGATCTTGCCCTTCTTTTAACGGTTTAACAATATTAACATTTAAACGTTCTGCTCATTGGTTTAATTGTTCAACGGCCCCTGCCCGAAAAGTATCACCAGCAACTAATAGGACGTTTTTCTTTTGATCAAGAAATTGTTTTGTTAATTTAGCAATAGTTGTTGTCTTACCGGCACCATTAACACCAACCAACAAAATAACATTTAAGCGTTGGTCTTTAATATTTAATTTATTTTGTTTACTTTTTGGATCATTATATAAATCCATAATTACTTCAACCAAATAATCATTTGTGTCCTCAATGCTTCAACCTTTTCGTACTTTTTTACGAATTTGATTAGTAATTTGTAAAACCATATTCATTCCCATATCACTTGCAATTAAAATTTCTTCTAATTCTTCTAAGTATTGGTCATCATATTCTTTATACTTATGTGCTAATTTTTTAATATCATTAGAAAAGGTTAAACGTGTTTTACGTAACGCCTTTTCTAATTTAATTTGTTTTTTTTCTTCACGTTTTGCTTTTAATTTTTGAAAAAAACCCATTTCTTTCCTTCACCCTATTCTATTGCTTGTTATAATTTCACAACAACTTTAAAAATATCTGTCTCCATAAAAGTTTCATATGCTTTTAACACTTCATTTTTATTAAAAGTTTTTGATACTAAATACTTTGGAATAATTTCCTTATTTTCAATTTTTAATACAAGTTCTTTTAAAGTATAACAATTTAAAATTCCGTTATGAATAGTAATATTTTGATTTCATAATTGTTGTAAGTTAAAGACAACTGGTTTTTTAAAAACACCAATTGTAATAATTGTACCATTAAAATTAATCATTTGTTGTACCTGCTCAAAAGTACCCCGGTCATTACCTACACATTCAATTACTAAATCATATTTAATATCAAAAGTAGTTAAAGTACTATTCATAAATTTTATGCACCCCCATTTTTTTTAAAATAATTTAATTTTTGACTATGATGACCATAAATATCAATTTTTTTATTATATTTATTTAATAACAATAAAATGCCTAAACCAATTGGCCCATCACCAATAATAGCAATATTATTAATTTGTTTTAAATCAATTTTTTTAATAACATTTTCATACCCTGTTGGTAACACATCGCTTAACATTAAAGCATCAATTAAATTCATTGTTTTTGGAATTTTAATAACACTATTTTCCCCATAAGGAACACGAACATATTCAGCATGCGTTCCATTAATTTTAGTTCCCAAAATAAAACCACCATTAGTACAATTAGCAAATGCTTTTTGTTCACATCATTGACAAATATTACAATGAGTAACACATCCAATTGCAACGCGATCACCAATTTTAAGTTTTGTAATATCAGCTCCAATTGCTGTCACGACACCAACTCCTTCATGCCCCATAATTGTGTTAGGAACAACACTATTATCATGCCCCAAATATGGACGATAATCCGCATGTGAAAAAGTAAATCCCTCAATTTTAACAATAGACTTCTTGCATAACCTATTAAAATAATTGTAAATATTTTTAAAAAGATACTAATAGCAAATTATAATTTTAATTAATTATGTCTTTTATTTAAAAATTTAATATTTTWAWA
>NZ_RXFZ02000011.1:0-12417 GCF_044714365.1 Spiroplasma sp. hy2 | reverse complement strand
TAGTTTTTTTGTAAATATTTAAGATATTGCCCTTTCTCTGAATCAATTAATAATTTTGGTTTTACAAATAAAAAAACCATTTTAGTAAATGGTTTAATTTATTATTCTTATTCAATTTCCGAGTTTTTTCCAAAACCCTTATTTTATTTATACGACCAAAATCTTCTTTTTTTATATTAAAAATAACTTAATTAATTAACGATAGTAGTTATTTGCTATAATTAATTACATAAGGAGCTGAAATTAATATGAATGAAAACAATTGTATTTTTTGTGAAATTATTGCCCAAAAAATACCAAGTAAAAAAATTTATGAAAATAACTTAGTTTATGCTTTTTTAGATACATTCCCCAATAGTGATGGTCATACCTTAGTTATTCCAAAAAAGCACTTTGAATATTATAGTGTTACTGATGATGAGTACTTAACAGAAGTTGCTAAAATTGGAAAAATAATTGCCCAGAAAATGTATCAAACATTAAAACCTGTTGGAATTAATTATGTTAGCAATGAAAAAAGTGAAGCTTTTCAAAAGGTTTTTCATTATCATCTTCATATTATTCCAAAATATCAAAAAGATGAAGGATATAACTTTAAGATTAACGTTGATAAAGAAAAACTACGTGATTTGGCAGAAATTCAACAAATGTTAATTTTAAAATAAAAAAAGTATTTTGCTTTGTAAATTGTAAATGCAAATGTAGCACTTTTTATATGAATGAAAACCTTATTTTTAAGCTTAATAGTTATTTTAGTAATTAATTAACTAAAATAAGCCATAAAATAAAAGATATTTTTGCTTTAATTTTTATAAAAAATCTTTACAAATTTAAAAAGCTTGATTTTACAGTTTATAAAGTGCTACACTTCATAGTACAATTTACACTTATAAATACTTTTTTTATTTTCTACTATCTAAAAAATCATAAATAGCTTGATAATTTGGTTCATTTCCAATTGGATTAACAATTTCAAGATATTCTACAATATTATCTTGGTTTAAGATAAGAACTGCTCGTGGCAAAATTTGCAAAGCAGTAAAAACTAATCCTGTCTTTGTCCCAAAATCACGATAATTATAATCTGACACTAAAAAATGTGCTTCATCTCTAAAAGATTCACAACATCTTTCTTGCGCAAATGGTAAATCACGTGAGACTGTGATTAATCGTGCATTAGGATAATCTTTCATATTTTTGTTAAATTTAACAGTTTGAGTATAACAAACACTTGTATCAATACTTGGAATTACCGATATAACTTTATATTGTGTTTTAACATCACTAAGGTGAAAATCACTCATATCAGCATTAGTTCCTTTAAATTCTAACTTATCATCAACTTTAATAATATCTTGGGTAAAATGTGAAAATACATCCCCATCTAATTTAAATGCTCCCATTTTTATGGCCTCCTCTTTTCTTATTTTTTCTTCATTATTAATGAGATGAGCTCCATCTCCATTAATAATCATACTATTATTTTTAGTTACAGTAAATTCTGCTTCAATAATATTTTGTTCAAAATAATCATTATTCTGATAAACATTGCTTAGTTTAATCACACGCTGGTTTGTAGAGCCAATTAATCGTCGTTTTTTATCTAACTTTTCAATAATAAATGGTCCATCAATTAATATATCAATTTTAGATAAAATTGCTGGATGCTTTTCTAGCAATAGTTCATATAAAAAACCAGAAAAAACAATTACTGTTAAATTATTTGTTTGACATAAAGTGACTAGTTCTAAGAGCGCTCGTGGTTGAATAAATGGTTCTCCCCCTAAAATGGTAATCCCCTCAATTTGAAAGCGCTCTTTAGCGTCTCTAATCGCCTTAAAAAGGTCACTGACTTCCATTACATCCCGATTAATGAGAGGAATCATTTCCTGATTACTACATCCTTTGCAATTAATAATACAGCCTTGCATTCATAATGCGAATCGTTTTCCAGGCCCTTCAATGGTTGTAAAAGAAACAAAACGATTAAAATTAATTAAATTACTCATTTTTTATTTAAAACAATATTCAATTTGATGACCATTTGCTTGTGCTAATATTGTTTCTCCAGCTTTAAATTTAGTTTGATTTGCAAAAATAAATGAACTCAATCCATCAACGACATGCTTTTCAATACTATTTAACAAATCACGACCACCTTTTTTATCATCAGCATTCTGAATAATAATTGGTAAAATTTGTGGTAAATCCATAAATTCTAATTTAATCTTATATTTTTCTCAAACAGCTGTTTGAATGGGCTGTAATTTTTGTGTAATTAATTTTGCTTTAAAATTAATATCCTTAATAAAATTAAACGGAATAATATTATTTCCAATTCGCCCTAATAATTCTGGTCGTTTTAATTCAGTTCGAAAATGATCAGATACTTTTTGAATAAATTGCTTTTCAATTTCTAAAAATGATAAATTATCATCAACTTCACTTGCACCAATATTTGAAGTAAAAATAATAAACGAATCAGAAAAAGTAACAGTTTGACCTTTATTATCAGTTAAACGACCATCTTCTAAAATTTGTAAGAATTTATCTAAAATTCGCGGATGGGCTTTTTCAATTTCATCAAATAAAAGTACACTAAATGGCTTTTCTTTAATTGCATTTGTTAATTGTCCACCTTCTTCATAACCAACATAACCAGGTGGTGCACCAATTAATTTTTGATCACTTGCTTCTTGGTTATATTCCGACATATCAAACCGAATACAATTTTTTTCATCACCAAATAAAAATTTGGCCAATGCTTTTGCTAATTCAGTTTTTCCTACTCCAGTTGGTCCAACAAAAAACAATGTACCTTTTGGTTTTGTTCGTTTTGATGAATATTGAACACCTGATAATCCAGTAAAAGCTTTATAAACAACATTTTTCACTTTTTCAATGGCATGATCTTGCCCAATAACTCGTTTTTTTAATTCTTTTTCAATAGTTGCTAATTTTTCATAATTCATTTCTTCTCATGGTGAAACTTTATCACCGTATTGATAAGAATTTAATAATTTTTCAAATGGTAAGCGTTCTGAAATATTGTTTGAAAACTTAATTAATTGATAAACTTCTTTCAAAGTTCATCCTTCCATCGTATCATAAATATCTTGTAATTTTAAAATATCAGTATTTAAATCTTCGGTAATTTTAAAAAAATTCTTATTAGTTAAAATGAACTTTTCTCGTTCTTCACGATTTGGTTTTGTTAAAGTAATTGTTGTTACATCTGGATTATGCAAATAAAATGACGTTGGCAATTTTCCAACACTATTAGTGATAAAAATAATAGCTGTATCAAAATCAATTATTTCTGATTGATCAAATTTTTTATCTCGAAAAGCTTTACTTAATGAAATTAAATTAACACGTTCTTCTTCACTTAAGGTCTGTTCATTAGAAAATAAATAATCAGAAAAGTCAGCAATAAAAGCAACTTTTTTAGAACTTGCAACTAACATATTACGACGAACAATGGTAAAAAATTCTGCTAAAGTTGGAAATTGTCCCGTTGGACCATTCTTTTCTTCATTTGCATTTTTAATTACTTCTTGACCAAAATCATATGCTTCACCTTCTTTACTCTTTTGTTGTTTTTCTACTGTTAATGTTAAATTTTTCAGATTTCCTCCGCTTAGACCATCAATCCGGTCTCACATAAAAATATCATTAAAGCCTTTTTCTCTTAATAATCCAAATAATCGATCTTTTAAACCAACATAACCACTATTTGTTTGATAAATATCATTAACATTGCCTTCAAGAATAACACATCGTTTAATTCCAATTTGATTTTTTAACTTATCTAAATTACTTTTTACACTCATTTATAGTCACCTCTAACTATTTCTTTAATTATAATGTTTTTTAACCTAAAAATGTTAATTATTTCTTTTTTGATTTACTATCAATTTGAATCTTTGCTTGATTCATAATTTTATCAGGATTTAAATAAGATTTTTTCATTTCTTTTGATAAAGAAACATCATACATTGATAAATCGTTAATAAACGGTTGTTCATCTATATCATGTGCATGACCTTCATAACCTTCGAATTTATATGTAAAGCGCCCATCTAAATATACTTTAAAAATTGCCTCTTGTCCGGTTACTTTTTTTGCGTAAACAATAACTAAACTATCTTCATTTTCTTTCGTAATACGAATATCATTACTATCAACAATAAAACCACGTTTTTGAATTGCTTGTAAAATTGATGTAATAGCATGTTTCCGCGCTGATTCATCTAATTGTTTATTAATAATTTGATTTTGTAATGCTAAAGCTTTTGCGTTTAAAACAGTAGTATCAGCTGCTGGCATTTGGGCAAATTCTTCTAATGCTGGAGCTAATTCTGTATTAACAAATTTATCATCACTAATTTGTTTTTTAAAACTACTAAGATATTGTTTTTGCAAAAAATCAGTTGAAGTATGATAATTTTTAACTTCTGTTTGAACAAGGTCAGAAATAGCCTCTGGGTTTAAATTACTGAAATGATTCTTATTTGTTTTAAAAAAATTCATAATAAAAGCTTTTGATTCATTATCATCAAACATTGCTATTAATTCATGTTCTAATTGTTGATAATTTAAATTAACTCGGTTTTTTAAATTAGATAACCGTTGGTTTGTTTCATCTTCAATTACTTTTATTTTCAAAACTTCAATTTTTTGTTGAATTTCTGCTAAACGAAGGGTTTTTTGTTCCAAGAAAAAATTAACTCTTTTTGCCAATTCTAATTCAACATGTTCAACTTTACTAAATTCTTTAACTAACGGGTTATCCTCTAAATCAGTTAAAATTTGATCTAACTCAACTAAATATTGTTCAATTTGTTGACAATTTAACCCACTAGCATCAATTTCTTGTAATTGTTGTAATAATAATTTTAAATTATCTTTAACAAAATTAATATTTAAATTTAATCGTTCAATCTTTTTTTGGTAATTATACATTACTTGTTCAACACTCATACTCATTTATATTAACACCTCTTCTAATTCAAGTTTTATTTTTTTTAAAGCATCTCGATTTTTATTATCATTGTGTTCATTTCTTGCTTTCTCACAATATAAATATAATGTTAATTCTTGATAAAGTTGCATAATTTGTTTATATTTATTTTTATCAAACACATCTTTTAAAACAAATAATTTTTCATTAATATGTTGTACAAATTGATGTTTTGTTTTTAAAAGTGGAGTAATTTTTTCTTCCATTAAATTCATTAAATATAATGCTGCCTTATCAAAAGAACATAAATTAAGATATTCCTGAAATTTGCTTTCAGAATTAAACATATTTTTAAATTTAATTGCCTTATATTTTATTTCTAATTGTGACAAAGAATAAAGTAATTGAATTATTAATTCATTGCTATTGTTAATATTCTTGCAACGTTCTTTAATAATCTCAACTTTATCTCATATTTCTTGTCAATGCCGTTGTAATCCACTTGTTTCTCGCTTTTTCATTTCTTTACAATACTTAATATATTCTTCAGCATAACTATATAAATTAATTAATAAAGTACTATTTTTTTCTAAAGTTGTAGTTGTTATTGCATCAAATAATTCACGATGTAAATCATTATTATTGATTGCAAAAAGAAATTTATCTAAAATTGCAAAAAGATTTTGATTTCAAATTTTTTCAATAATTGATGAATCTGCAATATTAGTTAATGCTAATAATTGGTTTAAAGAAACATCGTTTTTGTCATAAAGTTCTTGCAACATATTTAAAACTTCTTTATTTGATAATAAAGTATTATTAGTTAACACTTGATAAGCTTTAATAATATTTTTTTGCAATTTTGCTTGTTGTTTCATAAGGGCAATTAAAGTTTTATGCATTTTATTAAAATAATTTGGTTTTAAATTTAAATTACTTAAAATTTGTTCAGATTGATATAAAACATTAATTTTATTATTAAAATCATTTATGGTCATACTTTTCAATATATTATTAAAAGTTTCTTCATTATTATTTAAAATATCAATTAAATAACAGTAAATAAAAACGTTTTCAATTTGATTATTATGAATTATTTCATAAATATTTGCCTGTTGACGATTTATTAAATTTTTTAATTCCTCTAAAATTTTATTAAATAACATCTGACTATACTTCGGAAGAAATTTTTGTGCTGTTATAATATTACGGTTTAGCATAATAAGTTCTGTTGGTTGTAATATGTAAAGTTCAGTCTCATTTTTATCATTGATGAATAAAGTTAAAAAATTATCATTAATTGTTAAAATCGCACTAGTTAAATAAAAAATTGGAATTGAACCAGTTAAATCATGTATTGTAGTTGTCTGCTCAGCATTAATAAAAATAATACAACTAATATTATTATCATAATAATATTTATTATCTAAGACTGCTTTTGGTTTAACACTTGCTGCATTAATAATTATAATTCTCGGATTTATTAATGTAGAAGTAATATAACGCGGATCTTGTTGATAATCACTTTCTAATATATTTGTTGCTACTTTTTGAAGATTTAAATTAAAATTATCCCTTAAAGTTTTAGCCATTTCGGTTAAAAAATAATCAACAATTTTTGTTTTTAAATTAACATTATCTTCAATAATTTGTTGCAATTGGTGGTCATTAATAATTTGAATTTTAATATCTTTAAAAGTGGTTAGGGACAATATAACTTCTTTTTCTTCATAAGCCTCAATCAATAAATTGTTAATTTGATTAATATCATAGTAGATTTCTTGCCTCTTATTAGTGCGAATTGAAGTAAATGTGGTATCAGCATTAAAAATATTATTTTTATTAATATTTAACTTGTACTTTTCTAACAAATGAAATAAATCTTCGCCATTAATAATTGGTTCTTGTTCTGGAACAATAATTAAATCATTGCTATTTTTTTCTAATAAAGATAATTGTTCATTATTTATATATTTTTCGTCCGAAAAAATATTAAAATCAAAATTAATAACTGCTTCACGATTACTATTTTTACTTAATAAATAGCCCTGTTCTAATGCCGTTAACGTTTCTTTTGAAATGTAAAAAATTCCAATTGGTCGATCAATTCAATCCTGTTCAGCAGAACTATTTGCTAAATAATTTAATGATGTTTGCTTATTAATTTCAATAATATTTTTTTTTTCAATTAAGTTCTTTAGACATTCTGCATAAATTTTAAAATTAAAAATTTGTAATTCATTCTGTAAAATATCAGCTAATGTTTTTTCTTTATTAGGGTAATTAGTAATAGCATTTAAAATTACATACTGAAAAAAAGCTAGTTTTTTTGGTGTTTGATAGCTAACTATTGTTTTTAATTTTTTCCAATTTTTATAAACTTTTACCATTCCTAATTTCATGTTTTTACCTCGAATTCTTATTATAATAAATCTTTTGCACTTCAAACAAGACCATAACTATCAATAATTCGTAAAATTTCATAATATGCTTTAATTGTTTTTGTAATATTTGGATTAGCAATTGTTGGAATTTCAACATCAATATTAGTAAAAAAACTAACTGCTCCAATAATAATTAACATATTTTTTGCTCTTGAAAATGCAACATTTAACCGTTCGTATTTCTTAATAAATTCTTTATTAGCATTTAATTGCTTACGAGGATTGCGAACTGTATTAACAATAACAATTTCGGTTTCTCGCCCTTGATAATCATCAACTGTTGAAACTTCTACTTTAATATTTTTAAATTTTAAACTTTTAATAGCTCTTCGTAATTTTTTAACATGTAGACTATAAAAACTAATAACTGCAACTTTAGGTTGTTTTTTTAATTTAACTGTTAAATTATTATATCCTGCTTCAATTAATTCTAATGTTTTTATTGTTAAATCAACTTCTAATCAATTAAAAAGACTCGTACTACCACTTTCACCTTGTTCATAAACAAAATTCATATTAGTTTTATCTTTTGATGAATCAATTCAATAAATTGCTTTATTACTATCAAAAATTTTTAGACCATCTTTATTTTCAACAATAATATAATGTTGTTTTTCATTATTTTGATTAGTTTTATCACCTAACTGCAACTGATTTTCATAAAAAACATTTACAATTCGCATAATATCTTCATGACTACGATATTGATTAATTAGAATTTCTTTTACTGAATCATCACATTTTGAGATAATTTTTTTAAATAATGAATTAGTTACTAATTCTAAAAAATCATTATAACTATAATTTTGGTCATAAATTTCATTAATTAACGCAACATCTTCTTCTTGATATGGCATAAGTGGTGGCAATTGCCGATAATCACCAACTAAAATAACAGTTTTACCATATACTAATAGCATAAAAATTTCCATTGGTGTTAACTTACTTACTTCATCAATAATAACAACATCAAAAGCAAATTTTTTAATATCAATATCAGAAATATTATAATCCCGTAAAACTTTATTTTTACTTTGTGCATATGATTGGTTTGAAGTCGCAGTCATTGCAACAACATTGACACTTTCTTGTAAAAATTGATTAGCATAATTAATTGTATCTCGTTCCATCGCCGGTGTGAAATGATTAGTTTCAATATTCTCTTGTGTTAAAAAATCTGATATTTGATAATTTTTATTTAAAAAGGTAATCATATTATTTACAAAATTAAACTTTGTTGCTTTTTCTTGGAAAACAAAATTAAGGTCCTGTTCAATTTTATTAATTTCTTTATCAATTTCATTAATTGTTCCACTAATATCTTTTACTACTAAATTTAAATTAAAAATTGTATTAATACTATTAACAATGTTTTCAACTTCAACTTTTAGAGCATTAATTTTATGATTTAATGTTCCAATTTCAATTTCTAAATAAGAAATTTCTTGCTCATATTTATCTTCATTAATTTCACTAATTTTGTTTTGATTAATAACACTTTGTTCTTCATATTGCTGTAATAATTGTTCAAGGTCATTTTTAAATGCTTCTTGCTCCTTTTGAAACACAATATTTTCTTGTTTTAATGTAACTTGATTCTTTAATTCTAAAATTTCATTTTGAACAGCAGTTAATTGTTCCATTCAATCATCATCACGTAAATCTTGACTAACTTGTTTTAATATTGCTAATTCTATCTCCTTATCCTTTAACAACCTATTATCAGTAGTAATTGTTAATAGTTTTTTGTATGTTTCTGTTAATGAATATGAATCATCAATTTGAAAACCAATTTTTTTTTGCAACAACTCCCCAAAATGTTTATTAAATAATCGGACAAGATCCGGAGTTGAAGTAACTATTCCAGCTCAATTAATATTAACTAAGAAATCTAATAGATTACGAATATTATTAATATCAATTGTTAATTTTCGATTATCATCTAAATATTGCAATTTTTGATTAATGATTGTTTCCCGCTCAGTAACTAATGTATTTAACTTTTGAGTATAATGATTGTAATCATTAATTTCTTTTTCTAACATTTTAGCATTTGCTTTTAATTTTTGTAGTTCATATTTTTGATTTTCATAATCACTTCCAATTCCATCTCATTTTGTTAAATATTGTCGTGATAAATGAGCATAAATAAAACGATAATTATTAAAAATTAATTTATCTGGATTAAAATCATTAAAACGATTTTTTTTACGAACTTCATCACTTGTTAAGCGTAAAGGAATCAATAAAGGTGTTTTAAATAATCTTGTTAAAACATTGTCAATTGCAGTATGATTTTGTGAAGAAATTAAAACTTTCTTTCCTAATTTAGCATATTGATAAACTAATTCAGCAATAAATTCAGTTTTCCCTGTCCCTGGTGGACCTTGCAGTAAAAAAATATCTTGTGAGTTTAAGGCTTTTGTTATTGCTTTCTGCTGATTTCCATTTAAATTATTTGAAGCAAAAATTAATTGTTCTTCCATAATTAAGTTAAATTGTGTCTTTAATTTAATATCTTCAATATTAAAGATATAATTAATTAAATAAGGGTTTGCAACATCATTTTTGCTAATTTTATCTAAAATAACATTACTACGTCGAAGTAAAGTTGAGTCCCCTTTTCCAATATAAGTTAAATAACCATAAGAAGGTATCATTTTATTTAATTCATTAAATGATATTTCATCCTCATTTTTTATTTCATAAAAGCAATTAACAATTTGATACTGCTCTAATTGATTAATAGTTACTTTAATTGTTTCATGGTCAATATCACTTTCTTGCATAATATTATTTTCAAGCATATATATTTTGATTAATTCTTTTTTAAAATCATAGATATCTTTTTGCTGCATTTTTGTTTCAGAAATATTAATCCCTAAATCATAAATATCTGCTCCATCTTGAACATAACTTTCACTAAAATTAAAAGAAAATAGTGTTAATGGAACATCTTTTTGATATGTACGATTAATTTGTAAATTAGCAAGACTTAAATTGTTTAATTTCTTTAATATTAAATATTTATCTAAATTATCCAACAATAGCTCTAATTCTACAATAATTATTTCTTCAAATAAATGACTAATTGTTAAATTTTTATTAGTAAAAGTTTTTTTATCAACATATCAAAAATTATGGGATAAAAATCTTACATCATGAAATTTTTCACCAATTGGAACTGTTTTTGGAATTTTAATATATTCTCTTAATTTCGGGTTTAAATATAAACAAGAATTATGACGCTTATATTCTAAGTTTTGTTCTTGAAAGCGTAAATATTGTAACCATCGTTCTTTTTCTTCAGCAAAAGATGAAGTCAAAAATTTCATATTTGCCATAACATTTGAATCAAAAATAGTTCGTAATTTTGCTTCATCAATCCGAAAATTATCAGCAATTTCAAGCACTACTCCAGTAGCTAACGTTTCAAATTCTTGTTTTCTCTTTTCCATTGCTGTTAAAAAAATATTTTTAACATTAACAATGCCAATTTCCGGATCAATATCGCCTAAGATTGTTAATGATAAGTTTGAATCGAACATTTGATCTAGCAAAGTAATTGATTTAAAACGAATTAAAATATCATAAAGCTTCTTTTCTGATCCTTTTTTATCTTTTTTAATTTTTGCCTGATCATTAATTAAACAAACAAAAAAATCAGCAATACAAATATTATGCTTTAAAAAAGTATCTAGGCCTTGAACTGTTGTAATATTTTTTAACCGAAGGTTTTTAACATCATCATCAGTAAATTTACTTTTTGGATTTGTTAAAAAATACAAATTTAACAATAAATTCTTATTATTATATTTATCACCCTGAATTGTAAATTCTATCAATGTCATTTGTTCACCCTCTTATCTACATAATAATTATACTAAACTTATATTAGATAACAAATTAAACTAAACAAATTAAAAAAGTACATTGCAAAGCAAAATGTACTTTTTTGAAATCTATCTTTTTGAATATTGCGGTGCTCTTCTAGCCCCATGTAACCCATATTTTTTTCGTTCTTTAATACGAGCATCACGAGTTAGCATGCCAGCGTGTCTCAATAAAGTTTTATAATCTCGTGACGCTTCAACTAGGGCTCTTGCAATTCCTAATCTTGTTGCGCCAGCTTGTCCGGTAAAACCACCACCAGATACTTTAACACGAATATCAAATTCTGATTTTGAACCAGTAATCTCTAAAGGTTGTTCCAAATCTTGCACTAATGTTGCATATGGGAAAAACTCTAATGCTGGTTTCCCATTCACAACAACATTCCCTTTACCAGGAGTCAATACAACTTGGGCAATAGAAGATTTTCTTCTTCCTGTACCACGATATATAACTTCTTGTTTTTTTGCCATATTTTCTCCTTTTATTTATTAGTTAATTCTAATTTAATTGGTTGTTGTGCTTCATGTGGATGTTCATTACCAGCATAAACAAATAAATTACGGAATAATTTACTTCCTAATTTATTTTTTGGTAACATTCCTTTAATTGCGTGTTCAACAGGATAAATTGGTTTTTTTACTAACATATCCTTTGCTGTTGTTCGTTTTAATCCCCCAGGATGTTGTGAATGATGATAATACATTTTACCCTTTAATTTATTTCCTGATAAATTAATTTTATCAGCATTAAGAATAATAACATTATCACCACAATCAACATGTGGAGTATAAGATGGTTTATTTTTTCCTCTTAAGATCATTGCAACTTTACTTGCTAAACGTCCTAAAACTAGACCTTGAGCATCAATCACATATCATTTTTTTTCAACTTTAGTTGAATTTAAGATAGTTGTTTGTCTCATGTCACTGCCTCCTCACATCATTCCGTACCAGGGTCTAATGTATAAAGCAATAATATTATAACTAAAAATAATAGGATAATCAATATTTCTTTAATTTTGTCGAAAACTCTTGATATTTATAAAATATACCTAAAATTAGGTATATTTTTAATATATGGAGGTAAATAATTAATGAAAAAAATAATTACAGRATA
>NZ_RXFZ02000010.1:0-12486 GCF_044714365.1 Spiroplasma sp. hy2 | reverse complement strand
WTTATAATTATTTTTTTCATTAATTATTTACCTCCATATATTAAAAATATACCTAATTTTAGGTATATTTTATAAATATCAAGAGTTTTCGACAAAATTAAAGAAATTCATTGATAATTTTGCATTAAAAATGATCTTCATCATGAAGACCATATTAAATTGGTAATTCAAAATCATAAATTTTTCCTTCAATAATATAAATTAATGTTTCAGCAATATTAATGATATGTGTTCCAGCCCGTTCAATTGAACGTAATTGTTGCATTGTTAAAGTAATAACTTTAATTTCTTCTTTTGATTTTGCTTCACGAATTTTTTCAATTAAAGCATCATTTTCAACTTTATAAATCTTGTCTAATTCAGTATCATATTTTAAAATATTATATGCTGACTCAATTCGTTCTTCCTCAAAAATATTTGACACTTCTGTTAACATTTCAATGACTTTTGCAACTAATTTTTTTAAAAAATTAATTAACTTTGTTGAAGGTTTATATTTGATATAATAACGACAAATACTTTTTGCATAATCTGCAATACGTTCAACTTCCTTAACAATCAAAATGAAACCAACTATTCGTCGTAAATCTTTTGCAACCATTTGTTGTTTTGCAATTTTTCATAGTGAAACTTCAATGAAAGCCTCTTGCATTTTATTAATTGTTTCATCAGCGGAAATAACACTTTGAGCAAGGTCAACATCATTTGTTTCTAAACATTTAACCATATCATCATATTGATTTTTTGTCATTGCAATCATATCAATAATCATTTGTTTTGTTTGTGCTAAATCATTTTCAATTTTTATGCTCATATTTTGTCCCCCTCTTTTCGTTATTCAAAACGCCCAGTAATATAATCTTCTGTTTTTTTATTAGCCGGACGAGAGAAAATAATCTTAGTTTTATTATATTCAATTAATTTCCCTTTTGCAAAAAAAGCAGTATAATCAGCAACTCGTGCGGCTTGTTGCATATGGTGGGTTACTAAAACAATTGTAAAATCTTTTTTTAGTTGGGTAATTAATTCCTCAATTTTTGATGTTGAAATTGGATCTAATGCACTGGTTGGTTCATCCATTAACAAAATTTTAGGTTTCATCGCAATTGCCCGGGCAATACATAAACGTTGTTGTTGTCCCCCCGATAATGCAAAAGCAGAATCTCGTAAATTATCTTTTACTTCATCTCATAATGCTGCTCGTTTTAAACTTTCAACAACAATACTATTAACTAATTTTCGATCACGAACTCCTTGATTCCGTGGTCCATAAGCAACATTATCATAAATTGACATTGGAAATGGTGAAGGTTTTTGAAATACCATCCCAATGTCTGTTCGTAATTTAACAATATCTGTTTCAGGACTATAAATATTCTTCCCATTAATTAAAATTTCACCTTTAAAAACTGACTTTGGCTCAACATCATTCATTCGATTAAATAAACGCAATAATGTTGATTTTCCTGATCCTGAGGAACCAATAAAAGCAGTAACAGTATGTTCTTTAATTTTCATTGAAATATTAAAAAGAGCCTGCTTGTTTCCTTTGTAAAAAAAGTCAACATTTTTTACTTTAATTAAATCTGGATTATTATCTGATGAATCAAATGTTGGATTCTTAATAATTACTTTTGGATCCATTATTTTTCCCCTTCTTCTTCGTCTTATTTTCTTCATGGCGTTGTTTTTTCTTTGGTACAAATTTTTTTCAAAAATTATTAAAACTTTGTTTTTGATGAAGATAATTTTCTTTTGAAAAGAAAAATTTCAAGTTATTAATTCAATTTTTTCACTTCGCTCTAAATCCAATATTAACATAATTTGGTGCAAATTTCTTTCCTAAAATATGGGCCAAACTATTTGATAACCAAATTAAAACCATAATCGCAAAAGCTAATTCAAACATAATTCGCATTGCTCCTGCTGTTGCTCCTTCTTTTGAGAGCATTAGAATTTGTGTTGTCATACTTGCCCCTGGTGACATAAATCCAGCAATTGGTAACCGTACCGCGGTTCCTAATGTTAAATAAACTGGCGCTGATTCACCAATAACACGTCCAATTGCTAAAATAATGGCAGTAATAATACCTGGCATCGCATTTGGTAAAACAACTTTCAGCGTTGTTGATGTTTTGTTAGCTCCTAATGCTAATGAGGAATGTCGCAATGAGTTTTCAACACCTGATAAAGCATCCTCAATACTACGAATCATAATTGGCAAAATAACAATTGTTAAGGTTAAACCAGAGCTTAAAATGGATAATGGTAAACGACAAACACCAATAAAGAAAGCTAATCCAAAAGTTCCATAAATAATACTTGGTGTTGATGATAAAACATCAATTGCAAAACGTACCACTTTTGCAAAAATGCTATTTGGACGGGCATATTCATTTAAATAAATGGCAACCATTAATGATAATGGTATCGCAAAAATTATTGAACAAATAACTAATAACAGAGTAACTAAAAATGTTGAAAGAATTCCTGCTCCGCCATCAAAGGTTGATGTTGAAATTAGATCACTTCATACCATTCCAAATAATCCTTTTCAAATAATTGTAGCTAAAATAACTAATGTAAATGATACAATAATTACAGTTGAAAAGATTAAAAAGAACATTCCGATTCCATCTTTAAACTTTTTCAAACCCCTTGTTTTTTCAATATGTTCATAAAATAACTTATTAATTTTATTAGCATTATATGATTTACTTAATCGTAAACCTTTTGTTGTTTTACGAGCATGATAGTTTCGTTTTCGATTATGAAATGCTTGTGATAAAATAATAAAAATATTAATAATACAGACGATAATAAATAATACTAGTCCAATTGCATATAATGCTGATTCATGCATTGGCCCTGAATTTTCCAACATTTCTAATCCAATTGTTGATGCTAAAGTTGCTATTGATGAAAAAATAAAATTAATAAAACCATTTCCAAGTTTTAAACCATCTGGTGCGTTTCCAGCAATCATCATCACCGCCATTGTTTCTCCAATAATCCGTGCAACTCCCATCATAATAGCAGTAATAATTTTAAATCAAGCTGAACGTAAAACAATACGATAAGTTGTATGGGTTTTACTTAATCCTAATGCTAATGAACCAAAGCGATATGAATCAGGAACATTTTCTAAAGCATTGATTGATAATGAAATCATAATTGGTAAACCCATAAAAGCTAAAGTAATTGATGTTACTAATAAGTTTGAGGTTGAAGGAGCACCCATTAACATGAAAAGCGGTCCTAAAATTGCTAAAGCAAATAATCCAAAAACAACAGATGGAATTCCAGCTAGCAATTGGATAATACCAATCACTTTACGTTTAATCCTTGAACTTAAATATTCTGAAATATATAATGATGAAAAAATAGTTAACGGAATTGCAAATAGTAAAGCAATTAATAAGACAAAAAATGTTGCAATAATAATTCCTCAAATACCAAATTGACTATTATTAGCATTTCAAGTATTACCTGATAAAAAGTCTCAAAAACCACCAGGATAATGCTGGAAGAAATAAATTGATTTATAAATGATAAAACCAACTAGAGTTAATAAAATTAAAATTGTTAAAATCGCAAAACAATAAATAATAATTTTTGAAGTAAAATCAATAATTTGTTTTCGTCCGCGAAAATTATTTGTAAAACGAATTTTTCATAATGTTATTTTTTGGGAAAACGGTTGTTTTTCTTTCGTGACTTCTTTCTTGGTCATAGTTAATTCTCCATTCCGTTATATTCATATTCAGAATATGCTTGATATTTTTCGGGAAACTTTTTCACAATAATATCTCAAATACTTTGATAATCTGATTTAAAATTTCAAGCTACTTTTTCACTATCAGTTGTTCTTCCACTTTTTGCAAAAGTTTTATTATTATTATACTTTCGGAAGAAAAAGTCATCAATTGATAATGGTTCTTCGCCTTCTTCCATATATCAATATGCAGCATCATGTGGACTTAACTTAAAATTTGGGTCATAATAAGGATTATATTTCCCATTTCGTAGTTTTGGTTTTGTTTTTGAATATGGTAATGGATCTAACATTCATGCAATAAAAGGTAAGGCATTATTGAATTGTTTTCCTTGATAATTAATAATTCCAGTAAAGGGTCTTGTTAAAGAATAAGCTGGATTAAATTCATAATTATTATCAATAACTTTATATGGTAATTCTGGTTCTGTACTTCCTTTACTAATAACACTAGCAATTGCTTTTGCCCCTAAATCTTCATTGCTAATAATTCTTTTAATATATGAAAAAGAAATATAACCAATTGACCCAGGAGTAGTTGAAATTGCTTGATACATTGAACCATTTGATGAAGCTACTTGATTTGTTTCATATTTTTTGCTTTTAATTACTGCTGATTCAAAAAAATCTCTTGTCCCACTTCCAGACTCACGTGTTAAAGTATAAAATTTATTGCTACCACTACTACAAACTAATTGCGAACCAAAAGCTTGTTGTCAAGTAAAATTTGGATCAGTATAAATCTTACGAATTAATTCAGTTCCTTCTCCACCAAAAAAACTTTGAAATTGTAACAAATCTTGGTGTGGTTTAATTTGACAACCATTTGGTAAATGATATACCAAGATAATATAATCACGGGCAAAAACAAAACGACCAGTATGATAATCTGCTCATAGTTGTTGAGCATTAGAGCGGTTATCCCCTGGTTTAGGCGTTGAATTAACATCTTTTGATAAAAAACCAAAAGCATAACTACCATTTTTTGCACCAACTAAGGCAGCAGCACTTCCTAATGAATTATATAAAATATCTTCTTTGTTATCACGTTTATATTGTTCCGTAATATTTGCCATTACTTGGGCAACTGATGTACTCCCTCCAGCAACAATTACATTACTCGCCGATGCAATTGTTCAAATAATAATTGATATTACTAATGCCAAAGCAGAACCAACTAAAGTAAACATTTTATGATGGCTAATCTCTCCTACTACACTCTTAAGAAAATGTTTTTTTTCTTTCTTTTCCTTAACAGCCTTAGTAGATTCGTTTGGCTTCATTCGTTAAGTTTCCTCCCCTTTATATGGTTTTATTTCTTTAAAACTTATTTATACTAATTGTATCAAAAAAATAAAAAATCATAAATAATTTATGCTTTTTTATTTTCAAGTTTATTCTCAAATTCTTTAATCATTTCAGCAACTTGTTGTAATTTAATTCCAACAATTTTTGTAATTCCTTTTTGTTGCATTGTTGCCCCATATAATACATCACAATGTTCCATTGTTCCAACGCGATGGGTAACAACAATAAATTGAGTGGTATCAACAAAACTACGAATATACTTAGCAAATCGCTCAACATTTGCTGGGTCTAATGGTGCTTCTGCTTCATCTAAAATTACTAATGGAATTGGTCGGACTTTTAAAATCGCAAAAAGAACTGATAAAGCAACCAATGATTTTTCTCCTCCAGATAATAAATTTAAATTAGTAATATTTTTCCCTGGTGGTGATACTTTAATATCAACTCCTGTTTCTAATAAATTTTCTGGTTCAGTATAAATAATTCTTGCTGAACCACCCCCAAATAATACTTCAAAAGTTGATGGTAAATTCTCATTTACTTCTTTAATTGTTTTATCAAATTGTTCTTTCATAATACTATCCATTTCATCAATTGACTTTAACAAGTTTTTAACCGAATCATTTGCATCGTTATATTCATTATTCATAAATTGAAAACGATCATTTTCCTCTTTATATTCTTCAATTGCTTCTAAATTAACATTGCCAATTTGAGATAAGTCACTTCGTAACTGTTTAATTTCATCACGAATTAAATCTTCATTATCAATTACCTTTAATTCCAATGTCTTAGCATGGTCATATGTCATTTGATATTCTTCTGTTAGTCTTGTTAGATTTTGCTGAATTTTAACATTAATAATCGATAAATCAGTATTCATTTTGCTAATTTGTTCTTGCAAAGCTGAAATATAATATCGTTTTTCTCCAATTTGATTATTAAGCTCATTGATTACTAATGACTGCTTATCTTTTAAACTACGGGCAACATTTAATTGTTGTTCAATTTTTGTTTTTAAAAGTTCTTTTTGTTTAATTTGATCCGTAATATTAAGCACTGCTTCATTTTCAACTATTTTTGTTTCATTAATATTTTTTGATGTTAGTAACTGATATTCATTTTGCAACTTTGTTTGATCATACATAATAATTTCAATTTGTCGTTTCCCTGCCCCAATTGAAGCTTGATTTTCAGCAATAACTTCATTAATTTCATCTAATTGTCGTCGAAGCATATTTAATTGTTTTAAAATATAATGATATTCTTCAGTTTGCATTGCTAATTTTTCATTAAGAATTCTTAATTCTTTTTCTGGATTAACAATGGTCATCCGTGTTCGTCGTGAACCCCCTGTAACAGCTCCTTGCGGGCGAACAATTTCGCCATCTAATGTAACAATATTATAATGATATTTTGTTAACTTTCCAATTTCTTGTGCACTATCAAAATCAGTACAAATCAAATAACGACTTAGTAAATAATCAACTGCAATTCGAAATTCTTTTTTTACTTTAACTAAATTATTTCCTAAGCCTAAATATCCTCGCACTGATTTAATTACAAATTCTTCATCACTGTTAAGATAGCGTGGCGATATTACATCTAACGGAATAAATGTTGCTCGTCCAGCACGGTTTTGTTTTAAATATGAAATTGCTCGTTTTGCGCTATCAACATTTTTAACTAAAATATCTTGTAAACTCCCACTTAAAGCAGTCACAATTGCTTGCTCATATTTTTCATCAACATTAATAATATCTTGAACTAATCCCATAATTCCAGGCAAAACATTTTTATTATTAATAATATTTTTAACACCTTCATGTAAATTATCCTGATTTTCAAAATTATGTTGTGCACGTTCTAATTCACTTTCTAAACGAATAATTGTTTTATTAATTGCTCCTAATTGCTCATTTAGCCCAGCTTGCTTTGTATTAAAAGTTTCACGTTGAACACGATATTCTTGTTGCTGTGTTTCTAATGTTGCCAATTTTTCACGTTCATTTTGTAAGTTAACGGTTAATTCATTATAATCATTAACCATATTAGTAATAGTAATATCATTATTAGACATTTTTAAAGCTGCTTCTTTATTATTTAATTCAATTTTATGTACTTTTAAATCACTAATTTCTGAAACTAAACTTTGAAATTCTTTAGTTAAAACATTAATTTTACTATCCAAATTAAAGTTTTCTTTGTTTAATTCATTATATTCAATTTCTTTATTTTTTAATTCTCGATCAGCATCTTGTTTTGTACTAATAATTTTTTTCTGCTGTGAGCGTAATTCTAATAATTTGTCATTAAAAAAAGTAATATCTTTTACTAAAACAGCTAATTCAATTTGATTTAATTTATCTTTTAATGTTGTATATTTGATTGCTTTTTCACTTTGCCGTTTCAAACTTGGTAATTTACGTTCGATTTCATTTAAAATATCTTTTAAACGTGCTAAATTCTCATTTGAACGGTCCAATTTTTTTAAAACTTCTAATTTACGGCGTTTATATTTTGCAACCCCAGCAGCTTCTTCAAATAAAGCACGTCGTTCTAATGGCTTTGCTTCTGCAAAAGCATTAATATTTCCTTGTGAAATAATTGCTAATGATGACTTTGTTAAACCACTATCCATTGCAAAATCCTGAATGTCTTTTAAACGAACTCGTTGTTTATTAATAAAATATTCATTTTCACCAGTTCCTCGAAAAACACGACGAATAATTTCGATTTCATCATAGTCCATTGCAAAAATCCGGTTTGTATTATCAAAAATTAGTTTAACTTCTGCCATATTTAATGCTGGTTTTGTTTCTGACCCATTAAAAATAACATCTTCACTATTATTCCCACGAAGTGATTTAATTGATTGTTCACCTAAGCATCAACGAATTGCATCATTAATATTTGATTTTCCGCTCCCATTTGGTCCTACAATTCCTATCATTTCATGATCAAAATTGACTGTTAATGGATCAGCAAATGATTTAAAACCAAATGCCTCTAATTTTTTTAAAAATAACACTACTCATCACTTCCTTAAATCTCAAAATTAACAACCAATTTATTCTTTAATAATTATTCTATAAAAATTTATTATTTGCAACTAAAATTAATAAAAACATCAAAATAAAGTTTCCTAATGAAAAATGAGAGTAAAATTTATTCTTATTTTATTCTCATTTATAAGTACTTACTTTTTCTTATTTTTTTTCTCTTTTTTTACTCTTTTTTGTTTTTTTGTGTTTTAATAAATAACTTTAATTTTTCTCATCATTGAAAACCATTATTTTGATGATCTGGTAACAATAAATTTAAGAAAATTCCAGCAAATGCTGCTAGTGCAACACCTGTAAATTGTAAATTACCAGTCCCTAAATTAAAATTAAAAACCGCCCCTCCTAAGCCTAACACTAACATAATTGCTGTTACAAAAACATTTTTCATATTTGTATAATCAATTTGATTATTAATTAACACTCGAATTCCGTTTGTAGCAATCAAACCAAACATAATCATACTAATCCCACCCATTACTGGTGCTGGCAACATTTGTACTAATTGATTCACTGGAGCAATAAATGATAATCCAATTGCAAACAAGGCAGCCAATCCTGTTACTCATACCGAAGCAATTCGTGTCATCCCAACTACTGAAGCATTTTCACCATATGTTGTATTTGCTGGTCCACCAACTAAACTATCAAAAATAATTGAAACTCCATCAGCAACTAATGTCCGATGCATTCCAGGGTCTTTAACAAAATTTTTTCCTATCATTTGCCCCATACTAATATGATCACCAATATGTTCAGCAATCGCAATAATTGCCAAGGGACTAATTGCTAAAATAGCTGGCCCAATATTACTTGCTTTTAAATCTCAAATTTTTTTAAACGATGGATATCATTGTCATTGACTTGGGTCAGTAATTTTTGATGTATTTAAAATTTGATATTCTGTTCCAATTGCGAAATGAAGAATTACACATAATAAATATCCTGCGACAACACCAATAATGACTGGAACTACCTTAGCAAATCCTTTACATTTCAAAGCGATAATTGCTGTTACTAAAAAGGTAAAAATAGCAATTCCAATCCCAATCCAATGTGAATAAGGTTGCTTTCAAGCAGTTGGATTAAAACCAGCATTATTAATTGCACTTGGGGCAACAGACATTCCAATAATAATAATTAATGGTCCAACAATTACTGCTGGTAAAATTCGTTCTAAAAATTTATTACCAATAAAATATACTAATACTCCAAAAGTGATATAAATAACACCAACCATCATTACGGCAATAAAAACCGCATTGCCATATAAAGGGTAACACACCCCCATTGCTCCCATATATGCAAACGAACTTCCCAAATACATTGGTACTTTTGCAGCGGTAATTGCAATATAAATTAATGTTCCAACCCCTGAACAAAACAAGGCCATTGCAATGTTCATAACTTCAACTCCAACTATTTGATTAATAATTAATGGTACTAACACCGTTGAACCAAACATAGCAAAAACATGCTGTAATGCTAAAATTGACCATTGCAAAAAGCTTTTTGGGCGATCATGCGGACCTAATAATAATTTAATATTATTTTCAATTAAAGTAGTTTGTTCTTTTTCCATTATTTTTTCTCCTTCTTTTTTAAAATTGCATAAAAAAACTAGTTTGTAAATTATTACTAACTAGTAAATTGCATTATTAACATTAATTATTGTTTTATTTTGTAGAATATTAAAGATATCAAAAAGAATCTTCTTTTTTTGTAAAAAAACTTCAAATTCTTTCATCAAACCAATTTGCATTTTATACCTCAACATTCCTGCAAATAATGATAACATTTTTTAATATTAATGTAAAAAATTACTAATATTTTTTTATTCCCATTCAATTGTTCCTGGTGGTTTTGATGTAATATCATAAGTAATTCGATTAATTCCATGAACTTCACTTACAATTCGAGCTGATACTTTTTCCAATAATTCAAATGGCAGCCGACTTCAATTTGCTGTCATAAAATCATTTGTATCAACACTGCGCACAACAGCAGTATATCCATATGTTCGTACATCGCCCATTACACCAACTGACTGAACAGGTAATAAAACAACAAATGCTTGTGCAACTTGATCATATAAATTTGCCTGATATAATTCATCAATAAAAATTTGATCAGCTGCTTGTAATAAAACTACTTTTTCTGCGGTAATTTCACCAATAATTCGGACTGCTAAACCTGGTCCTGGAAACGGATGCTTATACACAAATTTAGAATCAATGCCCAATGCTTCACCAGTTCGGCGAACTTCATCTTTAAATAATTCACGTAATGGTTCAATTAATTGAAATGGTAAATCCTTTGGTAATCCCCCAACATTATGATGCGATTTAATTGTGGCAGATGGTCCCTTCACTGAGACAGATTCAATCACATCTGGATAAATTGTTCCTTGTCCTAATCATTTAACATTTTGAATTTTTATTGCTTTTTCATTAAAAATTTCAATAAATAAATTCCCAATAATTTTTCGCTTTTCTTCTGGATTAGTAACTCCCTTTAAAGCAGTTAAAAATCTTTCTTGCGCATTAATTTTAATAATATTTAATTTAAATTTTTCTTGAAATTTTTGTAAATCATTTCATCCACTATCTTGGCGTAATAATCCGGTGTCAACAAAAATACATGTTAATTGTTTTCCAATTGCTTTATGTAATAAAACTGCACAAACACTAGAATCAACACCACCTGATAATGCTAAAACAACATTATCAGTTCCAACTTTATTCTTAATCTCAGTTGTTGCTGCTGAAATAAACTCTGTAATTTTTCATTTTGGCTCACAACCACAAATGTTAAAAAAAAAATTGCTTAATAATTGTTGGCCAATTAAAGTGTGGGTTACTTCTGGATGAAATTGTAAACCATAAATTTTCTTTTCTGAATGTTTAATTGCACTAATTGAATTTTCACTATGAGCAATTTGAATAAAATTTGTTGGCATGCCTTCAATATGATCAGCATGACTCATTCACACTTGTGATTTAACAGGGATGTTCGCAAATAAATCTTCTTGATTATCAATAATTAATTCTGAAAAACCAAATTCTTGTTTTGTTGCTCGTTGTACTGTCCCTTCATGTAAATGACTTATTAATTGCATTCCATAACAAATTCCTAAAACAGGAACTTTTAATTCAAACAATTGTTTATCAATTAAAAATGCATCTTCTGCATAAACAGAAGCAGGCCCACCTGATAAAATAATTCCTTTCATTGGTGTTGTTTTAATTTTTTCTAATGCTGTATTATATGGTCATACTTCACAATATACTTCTAAGTCACGGATCCGACGGGCAATTAATTGAGTGTATTGTGACCCAAAATCTAAAATAATAATTTTATTTGTTGTTTTCATTTATTCACCTCTCCATATGTATACATTTGGTAATTGTCGAAATTGGTCATTATAATCAAAACCATAACCAACAATAAACTCATTTGGAACAATAAATAGTGCATCATAGGGATAATTAAAATTTGGATGCATAGCAATTTTATCTGCTAAGCAAACTACTTGTAAACTATTTGGTTTTTTTGCTTGAATTTGTTCAATGACAGTCGATAAAGTTTTACCAGTATCAATCAAATCTTCAATTAATAAAACATCTTGTCCAGTAATATCTTTTGAAATATCCTTATGAATAGTAAGTTTATTTGTTGACTGAGTTCCAATGTAACTTGAAATACTCATTGTATCAATCACAATTTGAATTTTAAGTTGTTTTAACAAATCACTCATAAAAAATAATGCTCCATTTAGTAAACCAATACAATATAATATTTTGCCTTCGTATAATTTATTTAATTTTTCCGCATAATCCTTAATTTTATTTTGAATTTTATCCTCTGGTAGATATAATTCTAATTTGTCTATTTGCACAATTGTTATTCTCCTTTACAAAATAAAAAAATAAAAACATAAACTATCATTGCTAATGTGCGAAATAGGTTATGCAAATTATTTTTGTTAAATTTACGAAAATAAAACAAAAAAAATTATGCCCTATAGTATCTTAATGACGGTAAGATGTAGAAACATTAGTCCATAATACTAACATATATCAGCATTTTATCTTTTTATCACACATTAACTATAACTTATTCTTAAAATTAATGCAAGATAATTTATAAAACTTTAATTAGGTAATTTAATTAAATAATTATAAATTTTAATCAGCATCTCATAGAATTATTTTTATGTGAAAAGAATTTAAAATAATTCTTTAATTTTGTCGAAAACTCTTGATGAAATAAAAAAAATCATCAATATGACAATTTGAAAACTAATTTTGTGTAAGATTATGATTTTGCTTTAAATTTWWW